>CAYLJD010000054.1:0-15633 GCA_964383875.1 uncultured Halobacteriales archaeon | reverse complement strand
CGCCGACGCGCATCAGGTCGTGGAGGTGCTTGTTGAGTTTCTGCTGGCGCTCGGCCAGTTCGCCCCGGCCGACGTACTCGGCGCGGAAGTGGGCCGTGAGCGAGTCGACACAGAGCAGGCGCACCGGGAGATCATCGGACTGACTCCGGCTCGCGAGTTCCTGGGCCTTCTCGGCAAGCAGGATCTGGTGGTTGGAGTTGAACGCCTTGGCGACGTGGATGTTGTCGAGCATCGACTCGACCAGCGCCTCGAGAGCGTCCTCGTCCGTGGGGTCGGCCGCGTCCTCCTCGGCGATGTCGTGAAACACCAGTGCGGCCTCGATGGCCTCGTCAGGGAGGCCACGGACCATCTGGTCGATGCGCTCCGGGCGGAATGTGTCCTCGCTGTCGATGAAGATGGCACTCCCCGCCAGACCGCCGTGGGCTTCGGGCAGCTGGACGGTGACCGCGAGCTGGTGGGTCACCTGGGACTTACCGGCGCCGAACTCGCCGTAGACCTCGGTGATGGACTGGGTCTCGACGCCGCCGCCGAGGAGGTCGTCGACGTCCTCGACGCCCCAGGTGAGCTTGCCGATCTGTTCGCGGCGCTCCAGGACGTCTGCGCCGGTCTCGAAGCCGCCAATGTCGGCCGAGTCGCGCGCGGCGTCGATGATGTCCGCGGCGCTGGACTCGCCGATGTCAGCCGTGTTGGAGAGCTCGCCGGGGCTGGCGACGGCGATTCCCTGGTAGGAGTCAAAGCCGTTGTCGCGGAGCTTCTCGGCCGTCGCCGGCCCCACGCCCGGCAGGTCCTCAAGGTCCTCTGTTGCTGCCATGGGCGTGGCTTGCTCCGCACCGCACATAAAGGGTCGTTAACAGAGTGGTGAAAGTTAAACCGCGGGCCAGCGGAGTGGCAACGATCACCGCCAACCAAGGGTCCAGGGGGTATGAGGCGACACGGTCCGAGCTGACGGGCCATCGGAAACACTGGTTCCACCGGCGTATCGGCTCGCCGACGGAAGAGGCTTCACCCCAGTGAGGGAGCTGCGCTCGATCCGCCACGACATGGACCGACGGCGCGAGCGGCGCTCACCTACCGGAGTGAATGAGCCGGTCGCACGTCGCCGCCGGTTCTGACCATGTCCTCGCAGTTCGGGCAGACACGGACGGTGTCTCTGTCGGCCGGCGCGAACACTCTGACGTACTGGTCCGACACGAACGAGCTGCAGTTGGCGCACTGAGGCATACCAGGTGGGGCATCCCGGTGGGGATTAGTTATGCAGTCGCTATGGGTGAGAAGAGCGAATGCTCCACACCACCGGACTCGGTGTCGGCTGCGCGACGAACGCCACACCGATCCGGTCTCAGGGTCGCTCAGGGAGACCATGGCTCGGGTTTTGGCCAGGGTAGGCCGAGACTACCTCGCACGTCTCGACCGAATCCGTCCTGCAGTCGTGACTGGCCCGGTTCGAATTGGACGTGCTGGACGGAGGAGCCGAGCCACACTCCGCGAGGAGCACCCGTCGATCGAAACAGACGATGCTCACGCCGCCCTCTCACTCTCGACTCGGCAGCTCGCGGAATCCGAACGATCCACACGGCCGTCGTGGGCTGTGAGTGGCGAAGCCCAGAGGGGGTTTCTGTCCACCGGGCCGGCCCGACCATGCCGGCACCGACGCTCCCGAGCGCCAACCCACGACACGACGGGCCAACGTGACGTTTAGGGCACTCGCTCGACGACACTCCCCAGATGCGGGCTCACGCGCCAGGAAGTCTCACCGGGCTGTACGCCCCGCCACCAGCTGCCGAGCCGGCGGCACCATCCCGCGGCGCAAGTATCGCCATCGCCGACGGCGTCACCGTCGAGATATCGGCCGCCGCGGAGACGGGCGTGTCTATCGAGGGCGATCCCGCCTCGTTCGAGCCCGTCGAACGCGTGCTCAACGAACTCGGCGCCACGGCAACCGCGTCAGTCGAACTGGGGGTTCCGTTGGGCCACGGCTTCGGCGCGAGCGGCGCCGCGACCCTCGCGGCGGCCCTGGCCGCGAACGGCCAGTTCGATCTCGGATACGCTCGGGACGAACTCGTCACGGCCGCTCATCGAGCCGAACTGGCGGCCGGCACGGGTCAGGGAGACGTGTTCGTTCAGGCACGGGGTGGGTTCCTCTGGAGTGAGGGGACGATCAGCCGCCGCGACGTCGACGCGGCGATCGAGTGGGCCAGTACAGGCTCGATCTCGACGGCAGCAGTCCTCGACGACGAGCAGTTCCTGGCGACCGCTCGCCGTGTCGGGGCGTCGCACCTCTCGGCACTCGGCGATCGCCCCACGATCCGGGAATTTCTCGAGCGGTCGCGGGCCTACCTCGACGAGACCGGGCTCACGACGCCCTTCGCCGAGCGGGAGATCGAGCGGGTCGAAGCAGCCGGCGGGGCAGCCACCATGGCACTGTTCGGCGACACGGTCTTCGCCACCGACGTCGATGGGGTGCTACCTCACCGGACGCGCATCGCCAACCGGGGTGCGCAGGTGCTCGACGCGTGACAGCGAACGCGGCACTTAACCCGGAAACGCGCCTAGCGTCCGACGATGGCACGGTCCGGAGCGTTCTGCCCGCGCTGCGGTGACCCGATCCAGTCCGGCTCCGCGGTCCCCGCCGGGGACGCGGAGACAGCAGCCGCGCCGGACCGAACGCTCTGTGCCGACTGTTACTTCGAGCGGTTCGACCTCGTCGACGCCCCGGACCGCGTCGAAATTACTGTCTGCGCGCGGTGTGGCGCAGTCCACCGCGGCAAGCGCTGGGTCGACGTCGGGGCCGAGGACTACACTGACGTCGCAATTGACGCCGTCACCGAGGCGCTCGCGGTCCACGTCGACGCCGAGGAGGTGTCCTGGGAGGTCGCGCCCGAGCAGGTCGACCAGACGACGATTCGCATGCACTGTGCCTTCTCCGGGATCGTCGACGGTCGCCCCGTCACCCGCGAGCTCACGGTGCCCGTCAAGATCGGCCGCGGGACGTGCACACGGTGTGGGCGCATTGCCGGCGGGTCGTTTGCGAGCGTCGTCCAGGTCCGGGCGGCCGAACGCACGCCCACCGAGGACGAGACAGACAGAGCCGTGACGATCGCCCACGACGTCGTCGCGAACATGGAGGCCACGGGCGACCGCGAGGCTTTCGTCACGGAGGTCACCACGGTGCCCGAAGGGGTCGACGTCAAGGTCTCGACGAACAAGATCGGACAGAAGGTCGCCCGTCGGATCGTGACCGAACTCGGGGGAACGGTCTCGGAGTCCGCGAGTCTCGTCACGGAGGACGCGGACGGTAACGAGGTCTACCGCGTGACCTACGCCGTTCGGCTGCCGCGGTATCGTCCCGGCGAGGTCATCGATCCGGCTGACGGTGACGGGCCAGTGTTGGTTCGAAGCGTCCGGGGAAACATGAAGGGCGTCCGTCTGACCACTGGAGAACCCTACGAGGCGAGCTTCGAGGATGGCGACGCCCCCGAGGCACGGCGACTGGGGACCCGCGACGATGGCGAGGTGACGACGCTCGTCGCCGTCGAGGACGCCCACGCGGTCCAGGTGCTAGATCCGGAAACCCACGAGTCGACGGCAGTGCCCCGACCCGACTACCTCGATTCCGACGCCGGCGAGGTCCGGGTGCTGAAGAGTCAGGCAGGCGTGTTCGTGCTCCCCGACGAGACCGACGGCGACACGTGAGGTGCTCGATGGGATATCGGCGAGCCGGGCTGCGCGCGGAGGTAGTGCGTTCCGGAGGCCTCCGGGCGCCGGTCCGAGTCGGACAGCCTAAGGGTCCCCGCGACTTCCCTGAACCTCGATGGGTACCGAGGAGCTCTCGGCCGTCGTCGAGACACCCCGCGTGGAGGCGGCCGTCGCGTCTCTCAGAGCCGAGGGCGTCTACGACGACGAGCGATCGGTCACCGTCCTGGACGACGAGACGAGCGCCGTCCCGGTGACCGAGCCGCCCGCCCACACCGCGGTACTGGACGTGGTCCGCGCACCCGGCGAGCCGCGGCTCCGGACGCTCACAGACCACCTCCGCGAGCGTGGGTGGACCGACGAGGAACTCGCCGAGGCACCTCACTCGTGGGCCGTCGTCGGACGCGTGATTCTCGTCAGGCTCGGTGACGCACCCCGCCCGGCCGAGGTGGGCGAAGCGTTGTTGGCCCTCCACGGCGGCGCCGACACGGTCCTGGCACGGGAGGGAATTTCCGGCCCGCACCGCGAACCGTCTGTGCGGGTGATCGCGGGTGACGGCGACACCGAGACAGTCCACCACGAACACGGCACGGCCTACGCGCTGGACCTCGCCGAGGTGATGTTCTCGCCCGGGAACAAGGCCGAACGGACCCGCATGGGTGAGATCGTGACCGGCAGCGAGCGGGTGCTGGACGCTTTCGCCGGCATCGGCTACTTCGCGCTGCCGATGGCCAGCGCGGGCGCCACCGTCACGGCCGTGGAGCGAAATCCGACGGCGTTCCGGTACCTCCTGGAGAACGCCCAGCTCAACGACGTCGCCGACCGCCTCTCGGCCTACCGCGGGGACAACCGCGACATTGTGCCGACCCTCGCCGCTGATGGGCTCACGGTCGACCGCGCCGTACTCGGCCACTACGACGCCTGGGAATCCCTCGACGCGGTCCTCCCGGCACTCGGTTCCGGTGGCACCATCCACCTCCACGAAGCGACGCCGGACGCCCTCGTCCCGGACCGGCCCCTCGACCGCCTGAATCGGGCCACCGATGCGGCCGATCGGTCCGTCGTCGAGTGGGATGCCAGACGCGTCAAAGGCCACAGTGAGGGGGTCGCACACGTGGTGATTGACGCGCAGATCGACTAGCGGGCCCGGCGGATGGCAAGCGACGAGACGCCGACGGCGAGGGTGGTAAACCGGGTACGTTCCGCAGACGCAGCGAGACAGCGCACGTCCGGGCAGGAGCGCGAAACGCCTAACCGTCCGAGGGTCGATCAGCCACACATGGACCGCCAGCAGATTCTCGCGATCCTGTTCGTCCTGCTGATGGTGGGATCCTCGATCGCCTACGGGGTCGCGTCGTTCCTCTAGCGCGGCGGCAGGTCGGCGACGTCAGCGGCCGTCGGCTCGCGGTCGTCGGGCAGCCGTTCGATGCACTCGAAACAGAGGAAGTGCTCGGAGCCGTCGGCGAGTTCGAGCTGGATGCCGCCGGTCGTGTCTTTCTCGAGGGTCCAGAGGTTGGCGATGCCGCCCGCGATGGTGACGGACGTGCCACACCCGTCACACGGTTGGCGGGCCATGGCGACCGGTGGGGGCCGACGCACAAAAGCCGTCCCCACTTCGGCGGGACTGTCCGCGGCCACGGTGCCGCGGCTCATCGTGTCCAGATCCGCCAATCACTCGACGGCTTCGACGGGACGAGGCGCTGTCACAACCCGGACTGGGCGTCAAGAACTAGTCGGACTGGATCTCCTTGAACTGGTCCAGGAGATCCTCGGTCGACTCCCCCGTGTCGAATTCTACGCTCCCCTGATACTCCGTCCGTTCGTCGTCGAAGCTCGCGTCCACTGACGCGTTCTTGCGTTCACGACGTTCGTGTTCCTCTTCGTCGTAAGCTCCCATCGACATTGTGTACCACACGCACACTTACCTGGTGGTACCCATGAATGTAACGGTCATTATTCCCAAAGAAAACCGAAATAAAAGAAATCCGGAGCCCGATGGAGGTCACCAGATTCGGATGTTTTCGGGTGGGTCCGGGGTCCCCGGCTCGGCGTCGATCACGACGCGGCCAGTTCGAGCGTCGCGGCGCGGGTCCAGTTCGTCTCGTCGACGACCGCGAGTTCGCTGCCGGCGAAGACGTAGAGGTAGTCACCGACGTAGCGGGCCCGCTCCGGCGTCCCCCCGGTCACGACGGTGTGCGTGCGGTCGAGCGAGCCGTTTCGGTAGTCGATGACGAGTCCCGATCCACCGGTCGGCAGGAAGAACACGCCGTGGCGGCGGTCGATGGTGAACGCGTGGTGGGTCTGTCTGACGGCCGACCAGCGCGCCGCGTGGACCGTCGAATCCGCGATGGTCGGATCCGTGGGATCCGAGACATCGAAGAGGACGGTCTTGACCCGGCCGTCCTCCTCGCCAATCCCGAGGACGTGCCCGTCGTCGATGGGATGGAGGTACGTAGAGAATCCGGGCAGTTTCAGCGTGCCCCGCTCGACGGGATCCGACGGCTCTGAGAGGTCGACGACGTGCAGGGGGTCGACCTGTCGGAACGTGACGACGTAGGCCGTGTCGCCGACGTACCGGACCGCGTACACCCGCTGGCCGGCGCCCATGCCGGTCACCTCACCGACGCTGGACAGCGACGACGCGTCCAGGACGTACAGGTCGTTCTGGCTCTCGGCGTCGCCACGGCCGGGGATCGTCGTGGCAATCCGCACCGTGTCGTCGTGTTCGTCGAGGGAGAACTGGTTGAGCGGCCGGCCCGGAACGGTGCCCGTTGCCTCGACGGACAGGTCGGTCTCATCGACCGCGATCCGCACGATGCCCGTCCGCGTCAGATCGCGCTGGCGATCCGCGACGTAGGCCTGGAACCGCTCCGACAGTCGCTGTTCCAGCCGCTCTCGCTCGGGGTCCTCCAGGGACTCGAGCCACGCGCGCGCGGCCCGGGTAATCTCGCGTTCTCGCGACTCGGCACTGATGTCGTACGAGCGGATCTCGTCGATGCGGCGCTCGACGCGCTCCGGCGTCGCATCGAAATCGTCAGTCAGAAAGTCACCGAGCAGCGCAGCGCGGCTCGTGCGTTCGGTGTACGTGACGTACACGGCGTCGGGTGACATGTAGACGACGGTCCCGCGACCCGTGCCGACGAAGCTGACAGCGTCCCGGACATCGCCGTCGCTTGCGTCCATGGCGAAGGCCGAGTACGTCGCGTCGACCGGGACCTGCCCGTCCGGCCGGAAGACGTCACCACAGGGCACGGCTGCGTCTTCGCCGATCGGGGTGAGCGGACAGGGGAGGTCCGGCCCGACCGGCGTGCGGGTCACGAGGTAGAGGGTCCCGTTGCGCTCGCGCGCGGTCACGATCGGATCGTCGAGCGACCGCGTCCAGACCTGCTCCGGATTCGAGGGGTCGCTGACGTCGTAGCCAGTGAGCCTGTCGTCGCCGAGGACGAGGAGTCGGTCGCCGGTCTGGAGCAGTCGTCCATCGGCGTCGATCGCCGCCACGGCACGCGGATCGGCCGGGTCGCCCGCATCGATGACGTGGGTCTGTGGCCGACGTTCCGGTGGCATCGTGGCTTCCTCAGTCCGTCTGTCCGCGGGCCGAGGATGGGCCACGGCTCGGTCCGGCGCGTAGTAGAAGTGCGTGCCATCGGTCTTGACGATGTCTGGTTCGTCGAGCCCGGCGACTTGCACGTTGGTCGTCCCGACCCGATCGGGTTCGTCGGCGCTCGGGGCGGGCGTCTGCGTCGCCTGGGGTGTCGCTTGAGCGGCATCGTCTTCAACCGTCACCTCCCTGGTGGCAGCCCCGTCGCCGCCCGTGAACCGGACATTGCCGCGACGGACTGCCGGGCCGACCAGCCCACTCGAACTGAGTCGCTGGGCATCGGCGACGTAGTCTCGGAAGGCTGTCTCGTTCCCGAATTGGGCCACGTCGGTGGCAGCCGGTTCGGGGCTCTCGCTGGGAGCACCGGGGCCGACGATCGCAACAGCTGCGCCGACGGCAAGGAGAGCCATCGCGACGGC
The DNA here is from genome assembly GCA_964383875.1 of uncultured Halobacteriales archaeon. Classification (GTDB taxonomy): domain Archaea; phylum Halobacteriota; class Halobacteria; order Halobacteriales; family Haloarculaceae; genus CAYLJD01. Next base: position 7,923 of record CAYLJD010000054.1, on the reverse strand, counting down.
CATCAGGGGGAGTCTCACTGCCATGGGACTCACTGCGGGCCGAATCACGGATAAGCTACCGAAGACCCAAACAGCGGTTTGAGTCATCCACGAGCACGGAATCCGGGGAGTCGGCAACGCACGCTCCCGGACAGACCACTCCGCGGTGAGAACGCTTCGGCGGCCGGTCGGTGGTTCTCGACCACCAAGGTTCCGTCCAGTGACGAGGCACGAATTCGAGCGATTGGACGGCGGGAGCCGGGGAAGAGAAACGCTTAACAGCGGGCCTCGGGTACCTCCGGTGCGCTCACTCGGGCCAATAGCTCAGTCAGGTTGAGCGCTCGGCTGATAACCGGGAGGTCCGCGGTTCAAATCCGCGTTGGCCCACTGCATATATACCGTTTGTGAGCTTTCGACTGAGCGTGCGCTGTACGGTAAGGACGGAGTCTTCGTGAGCGCATCGGCTGCGGACGACACCGAGATGTGTCGCCTGCTGGCTCGTGGCCAGTCGTGCCGCTGGAGTTCGACTGAGCCGAGCTACGGCCGTGCATCGAGTTATCATCGTGGCGGAGTGCGGAAATCCAGCTCGAAGCTGGGTGTCCCGGGATCCGTGACTAGGGTGTTCATACTAATGAGGCGGGCGATTTTGGCGGCTAAATATGGTACGGCTGAAACGACGGCTGTTGATCATCGGCGGCCTGATGGCAGGCATCCTCGCGGTCAGGGCGTTCCGAAAACGACGGTCCCACACGACCGAATCGAACGCGATCGAGGTGGAACACCATAATCCACAATCCGCAGCCGAACATGCGTCAGCAGCGGCCGACCACGCGAATGTGGCCGCCAAAAAAGCGCTCACCATGACCGAGACGGGTGAACCATAACCGTCGCCGATAGCGGGGTCCGCGGACCCGACGAAGCCACGATAGGACGGCGGGTGAGTGTTGCCGCCGTGGAGCGGCTCGAGTGATCCACAGGGCGAGCGGCGCAGGCCCCGAACCGCCATCGGATCATGATCGGCCATACGAGGGTCGTCGTGGATCCACGACTCATCGTCCGCCGGCATCCGGATGACCGGTCACAGTCACATCACAGAGCGGATTCTCGGCCAAGACGTGCCGCCGAACCAAATCGTCACCGTGGGCCTACCGACCGCAGGTTGTTGCTCCACGACCCGTGCTGTGTCAACAACTCGAATGACCAGCTGATGGCTCGCCCGAACGCAGCATGAATGCGGAGCCTAACCAAGGGCGTGTGGTCCGACAGACCCCCAATGGGAAGCGCCGTCGGGCCCGTTCGAAACCAGTGGAAATGGGTGCAAGTCGCTCGTCAGCGCTCCGCGAGAGCGTGGAGTGCCTCGAGTGCCATCGCAGTCCGGCAGTATGGTGCGATTACCAGGCGAGACAATCCCACTCAATCACGATGAGACAAACAATCAGTCATCTGGCCGTGTTCTCCGCGTTTGGTCTGGCGATTATCTTCATCCATTCGTGGTTCGTCGCTTTTGCAGCTGGCGGCCGGGCCGTGATCGCGCTCAACATGTTCCACGAAATGTGGATCGAACTCCTCCTGTGGTTGGTCTGGACGCCCCTGATGGGTCTCGGGCTCCACTACTACGTGGACGATATCCGGTCAGGCGAGTGAAAACTGCCTGTCCGAGGCTGTCGCACGGGGCGCCCGATCCGACCGTCCCGTTCACCCGGACGTCCTGGCACTCTCGTTTACAGGTACCACACAGTCAGCCGCTGGGAGATCTGACGCATTCGGGGCGTCCGGCGCGCCACAGATGAACTGCTCGTACCCACCAGGCGGAGGCGACTTCCAGTCGGGGCCGATCTCCGGCACTGGCCTTGAGGTGGTCTGGACCGGCGTGGTCGGTGTTGCGTCCGGGGGAGCAGCGGTCACGTTTGCTGCCAAGTCCGCAGTCCCGGGATCGGACGTCACGGGGAGCTGTGCGAGTGCCGCGAGGGCGAGCACCACGACGGCCGCGATCACCACGACCGCAGGCGGCGTCCGTTCCGCGAGCGCTGCAACTCCTCGTCGAATCCGTCTCGTCGGCGACGAGCTGAGTACCGCCGGCGGCGCCCCGAAATGGCGCTCGCAGATGGAGCGTGCCGCTCCAGGACCGACCGCATAGCGGAGCATCTCAGCCAGGTCCTCAGTGTCGAGGACCCGACCGTCCGGATCGACGCCCCGACCTGGTGGCGCGACGAGCACATCGACGGTCGGGCCCGCCGCATCATCGGGACGGTCGCCGACGGCGATCCGGACCGTCTCCGTGTCGGTCCGCGCTCGAACGAGGCCGTCGTCGATTGTCGTCTCGTATCCCCGGGCCGTCCACAGATCTGCGACGAACTCGCGGAGTGCCGCTCGGTCCAGTCGGCCGACGTGATATGCCAGCGTGGCGGTGTCGACGGAGGTCATGTGTTCCCTGTGCGGACTCCCGTGTGAATCAATACCACGGCCGGGACCGAGAAATACCCTCCGGCGACGAGCGTCGATCCCGACAGCGGACCACCACGTCACCAGTCCCTGTCGGAGGCGTGCCGATCGGAGACATGCGGTGGCCGTCGTGTCTCTGAAAATCACCCATAATTCGTCGATTTGCCGGCAGGCGGCGACGACCGCAACCGGCTCGGGAACCGTGATTTCCGCGACTCGAGCCACTCGTGACCCAGGTCCGCTCGAGAGTACCACGTCCCATTTTGACGGTGAAATCCCGCAGGCTGCGTTCACGCGTCTCGGTCGGCGGCGACCCAGGACGAAAGGAACGTCAGCCCGCCCGACAGGCACCCAGCGGCGATCGCCATGTCGCGATCGCGACCCACGAAGTACGCCACCCCAGTCGCGACAAGCAGCGCGATGGCACCGTTCAAGAGGGCCCGTCCGAAAGCTGTCATGTCGGCGAGTGAAATCGGCGTGGACGAAAAATCTGGCGACGAGCGGCTGCGAACCCCGAGCGAACGGATCCACAACCGGGGGACCGGCCCGTCAGGTCCCCCGGAGGCGTTCCAAGTCCGCAACCGTGTCGACGTCCTGCACCACCCCCGGATCGGCGGTCTCGACGAGGGCCGCGTCCGCGGCGCCCAACAGGACGTCGCGACCGCCAGTGTCCCCGTCGAGGGCCGCGAGTGCGTCGAAGTGGCGAGCGTCGAACAGGACCGGATTCCCCCGCTGGTCGTCGACGGCAGCCGCCAGCGCGCTCCAGCGACCAGTCCGGTAGGTGTCGATGAGTGCCTCGATGGATCCCGCGTCGATTCGCGGCATGTCACCCAGTGCAAACACCGCCCCGGCAACCGTCGGAAGCGCTTCGAGGCCAGCGCGAACACTCGTGGCCTGGCCGTCCGCGTAGTCCGGATTCTCGACGAACTCGAACCCGAGGCCCGCCAGCGCCTCCCGGACGGCATCGGCGTCCCGGCCGACGACTGCGACGCGGGGATCCAGGTCCGCTCTGGCGAAACGCCGACCGGCGTGGCGGACGAGCGGTTCGCCGTCGAGCTCGGCCAACAGCTTGTTCCCGCCGTCGAATCGAGAGCTGGTCCCGGCAGCGAGCAGGACGCCCGCCACGGGCCCAGCGATCGATACTGCCGAATCGAGCTCGGTCGGATCGACCACCGGTAGCGTCGGCTCGTCGCTCATTCGACGACAGGGTACGGAACCACCTGGACGGTCTCGCCGGCCGTACGGTCGGTCTCGGTCACGAAGAAGCCGTCGGCGCGGGTGGCACGCGTCGAGGCCGAGAGAACGCTCGGATCGAAGGTGTCGGCGTAGACCGACAACGGCGAGTCGGCGTGGCCGAGCGGCATGGCTGCACCGTCCTCGAGGGTGACCGGAACGACGTACTCGAAGCCAGCGGGACCGATCCCGACATCCCGGGCCAGGTCGGCCGGGACCGTCGAGAGCCGATCGTCGCCGACGAAGAACGGGCGGGCGACGAGCGTCGCGATGGTGTGCGCGCCGACGGGCTTGCCCGGAATCGCGATCCCGACGGCGTCGTGATCGGGCAGGCGCGCGACGGCGATCGGTTTCCCTGGACGGACCGGAACGCGGTGAAAGAGCACCTCGCCGAGGTCCGCGAGTGCCGCGATGACGTGGTCCTTGTGGCCAACACTCGTCCCGCCGGTCGTCATTACCACGTCTGCGTCGGCGGCGAGGTCGGCGATCCGTGTCCGGACGCGGTCGTACTCGTCCGGAACGGTGCCCTCGTAGGTCGCCCGGTGATCCCAGGACCGGACGAGGCCGGCGAGCATCGGCGAGTCGAGGTCGGACTGGCGGCCCTCGTGGATCTCCGTCCCGGTCGCGAGCAGTGCCACGTCGAAAGGCTCGTGAACCGCGACGGTCTCGTGGCCGAGGTCAGCCAGCAGCAGGGCGTCTTTCGGCGAGAGACGCTCGCCCGCCGCGAACAGCGTCTCGCCAGCACTGACGTTGCTGCCCCGCTCGTAGGCGTAGGTGCCCGGCTCGATGTCAGCACCGTGCAGGTGGCCGTCCTCGACAGTCGCCTCCTCGCGTTTGAGGACCGCGTTGGCCCCCGCCGGCAGAGGCGCGCCAGTCGCGATCCGCATCGCCTCACCCGATTCGAGGGTCGGCGGTTCGTCTTCGGGGAAGATCTCCTGATCGCGAAGCGCGAGGGGGTAGGCGTCGGTCGCGTCGACGGCAAAACCATCCATGGTCGCGTGTGAGTGGGGCGGTCGATCCTCGGGCGCCACGACGGCATCGGCGAGCGTCCGCCCGGCGATGGCGTCGAGCGGAACCGTCTCCGTCGGCTGGTCGGAGAGGACCGTCTCCCGAAGTGCCAGCACCCGCTCGACGGCTGCCGCCCGCGGCACCATGTCGTCGTGGTCGTGCGACATGCCAGCGCGTACGGCACGACCGCTGTTAAGGGCTCGCCCACCGGGTGTCGAACCGGTCGATGCAGGTGAGTCTATGGACCCGTCTTCCCTGCAAACATGACGGAGAGAAAGCATATACCGCCGCCGACGGATGCGTGACCTATGCGCCGTCACGTGGTCCCCGTGATCGCGCTCAGCCTCCTAGCCGTCACGAGTGGCTGTGCCGGGCTCGCCGTCGACACGGTGCCGTCGGCGTCACCATCTGACTCGCCAGCGACACCAACATTAGATTCGTGTGCCTCACAGACGCTCGGATACGACATCTCGATCCCGGATCGGCCCGACGAGCTGACCGAGTCGAGTGCCGCGGCACTCGCGAAAATCGTCGAGCGCCGCTACGAACGTGCCCGAATCCGCACCGACTACGAGAACGTCACGATCAGTTCGGCCGGGTTTCGCGAGGTATCCACGGAACCGATCGACAACGGAATCGAGGTCACGGTGCGATTCCACGTCGCCTTCTCGACTGACCGGCTGACCGCCTCGGGCGGGTACCCGACGACCTATCGCGTCACGGACGACCGGCTCGTCCGCGACGGGCACACACTGGCGTGCTGGAGCCGGTCGACCTGAATCGGCCCAGGTGCCGAAAATTGTCGGTCTGTGTGAGAGGTTACCTTGAGGTGAGCTAACACATAATGGCGGCAAACCCCTCTCTGGCCACGAGTCGCTCACTCGGACAGGAGATCCACAGTATGGAATTCAGCGGCGAGTTCGAACTGGAGGGGGTACAGCCGGAAGAGGCCTGGATGGTGATGTCGGATCCGGTCGCCGTCAAGCAGGCGCTCCGGGGGTGTCAGTACATCACCCGCATAACCGACGACTTCAGCTTCGAGGACTACGAGCCGCCAGAGGATCCACCAACACTCCCGGAGGCCGATCCGGAGGACGTGGCCGACCGCGCCTTCCAGGCTGGCGAGACCTACGCCGCATTGATGCAGGTCGGCGTCGGAAGCGTCAAGCCACGCTTCGAGACCCGGATCACCATCGAGGAACGCGAATTCCCGCGAATGGTGGCCACCGGGCGTGGCTCCGCCAGTAGCAGTTCCTTCGAAATGGAGTCGTGGATGGACGTCTCCGAAACCGAGACTGGCTGCCGCATCGAGTGGGGGGCGGAGACGACCATCTCCGGCCGAGTCGCCCAGATGGGCAGTCGGGTGCTCAAGCCGGTGGCCAACAAGGTCGTGAACGACTTCTTTAACAAGGTCGAGGCGTCGCTGACACGCGTCGAGGAACGCGACGAAGGCGGCGGTCTCAGGGACACACTGCGGAACCTCGTGTAATCATGAAAGCTGCACCATTCGAACACTACGAACCGACGACGGTCGAGGAGGCGGTGGATCTGATGGACGAACTGGACGGGCCCACCGTCCTCGCTGGCGGCCAGAGCCTCGTCCCGATGATGCGCTTCCGGCTCGCCCGGCCCGAGGCTGTCGTCGACCTGAACGGCATCGAGTCGCTCAAGTACATCCGCGAGACTGAGGACAAGCTCCGGATCGGGGCGCTCGCCCGCCACGCCGACGTCGAGGCGTCGCCGGTGATCCAGGAGCGGTACGGGAGCTTCGCTGACACGGCGCCGGTGATCGGCGACCCGCAGATTCGTAATCGCGGAACCGTCGCCGGCTCGATCGCCCAGTCGGATCCGAAAGGGGACTGGGGGACAGTGCTCCTCGCCCACGGGGGCGAGGTGGTGGCCCGTGGGCCGGACGGGGAGCGGACCATCCCGGGCGAGGAGTTCTTCCTGCTTCCGTACGACAACGCCCTCGACGAGTCGGAGTTCATCACCGAGATCCGCGTTCCGGCCTCGGGCGACGCCGAGGGGAGCGCCTACCACAAGCTCAAGCGGAAGGTGGGAGACTTTGCGATGGTCGGTGCTGCTGCCCGCGTCGCACTCGAGGACGGCACGATCGCTGACGCTGGCGTCGCGCTGACGTCGGTCGATATCACCAACGTCGCCGTGCCGGAGGCGGCCGATCACCTCACGGGCGAGGTCCCGTCCGCGGAACTGTTCGAGCGCGCCGGCGAGTTAGCCGCCGAGCAGTCGAGTCCGGAGTCCGACGAACACGGCGACGCGGCGTACAAGGAACACATGGCGAGTGTGCTGACGCAGCGGGCGCTCGCCGACGCGACCGAGCGGGCCCAGGGCGGCCCGGCGAGCGCCGCCGGCGGTGGCCACGCCCTCGGGGAGAGTGACTGACGATGACGGCAACAGACGTGACCCTGACGGTCAACGGTACCGAGCACGAGCTGACAGTGGAACCCCGGACGCTGCTGGTCCACACCCTTCGCGAGGAGCTCGGGCTGACGGGGACGCACATCGGCTGCGACACCGGTAACTGCGGCGCCTGCACGGTGTACGCGGACGGCGAAGCCATCAAGTCCTGTCTCGCGTTCGCGGTGCAGGCCGACGGCAGCGAGATCACGACCGTCGAGGGCATGGCGGGCGAGCCCGAGGCCGGCAGCGGACAAAGTGACCTCCACCCGATCCAGGAGGGATTCCGGGAGATGCACGGGCTCCAGTGTGGCTTCTGCACGCCTGGCATGATCATGGCCGGGAAGGCCCTCCTTGAGGAGAACGACGATCCGGACGAGGCGGTTATCCGGGAGAAGATCAGCGGCAACCTCTGTCGGTGCACTGGCTACCAGAACATCGTCAAGTCGATCGAGTACGCCGCGGACGTGCTGAACGACCGCGAGCCGCCCGAGTCACCGCTCGAATCGCCCCCCGAAGCGGCGACCGACGGCGGTCGACAGTGCGGGTGCGGCGGCGGTGACCTGACCCGCGACTATCCCACGGCCGGCGACGGCGGTGATGCCCAATGAGCAGCGAACCACGCACGAAACCCGACGAGAAGTACCGCCAGGACGAGGACGGCGGACCGGACCCGGAGGCTCACGGCGGCCACGGCCGCGGCGGCATGGGCCAGGAGGTCAAACGCAAGGAAGACCGCCGGTTCATCACCGGCAACGGCACCTACGTCGACGACGTGACCAAGGATGGCATGTTGCACTGCGAGATCGTCCGCAGCCCACACGGCCACGCCCGGATCGTCGA
>CAYLJD010000053.1:0-15970 GCA_964383875.1 uncultured Halobacteriales archaeon | reverse complement strand
GGCGACGGCGGTGACGGCGGGACGCCCGAGCCCGACTTCGGCGGCTGGTTCGGCGACGTCCCCTACTTCGACGGCGTCACCGACGAGCGCGGGTCCGACTCCGTCACCGTCTCCGTCGGTGCCGAACCCAACAACGCCCTCTCCTTTGTCCCCGCCGCCATCCACGTCGATCCCGGCACCACCGTCACCTGGGAGTGGACCGGCGACGGCGGCAACCACAACGTCGTCCACCAGGACGGCGACTTCGAGTCCGATCTCTTCGGCGAAGCCGGTGCCACCTTCGAGTACACCTTCGACTCCGACGGCCTCTACAACTACTACTGCGATCCCCACCGCTCGGCCGGCATGAAAGGCTCCGTCGTCGTCGGGTCCGACTATCCGGCCGTCTCGACGCCGGGCGGCGGCGACGGTGGCCCCCAGTACATTCCAGAGAGCGCGACGACGCTGGGTGTGGCAACCATGTTCGTGATGTTCGCCACACTCGGACTCGCGTACGCCTTCATCAAATACGGCGGCGCCGGGCCGATCGACGACTAAACACCGGACTGGCCGGGGGCGATGGTGCCGGGACCCTTATAGGCCTCTCCGTCGAACGGGGCCCATGCGACTCAGGACGAGGTACGCGCTCGTACTTCTCGTCGTGATGCTCGTCCTGGCAACTGTCATTCTCGGAAGTGCAGAACTGGTCAAACGCCAGACGATCGATCAAGAACAAACGGAACTCAACGAGACGGCGCGACTCGCTGCCGAACAGGTCAACGCGGCCGTCCAGGAGCAAGTCGAATTCGTCAGCTGGTACGCAGCGACGCCGGAGGTTCGGAACTTTTCCAGCGCTGGCGTCACACTCGATCGCCTCGTCGACAACTCGGAGTACTTTGCGATGCAGGTCATCGACAAGGATGGAACCGTCGTCGATTTCCAGGGCGATATCGACGAATCAGTCCGAAACGAGACGATCGGCACCGACGTCTCTGACCGTGAGTATTTCCAGCGGGCGAGCGAATTCAAACCGACGGTCGGCGATCCAGAGTCCCTCGTCAACGAGACGTACGTCGTGACGATTAGCGCGCCAATTTCGGGGGCAGACGGAACCTTCGAAGGGGTGCTCGTCGGGGCCACAGAACTCTCTGTCGCTGACTTCTTCAGCGCGACAGCCCCGCTCGAGACGTCCAGCCAGACTGTTCGCGTCCTCGGCGAAACGAACGCGTCGGGAATCGCCGCCCTCCGATCGTCCGAGAAGAACTTCTCGAACGCGCTGTCGAGCCAGGCGACGGTCAGCACCACCGGCTGGACAGTCCAGATCGATCGCGATCGGGCGGCATTGACGAGCCGCATCCAGAATTTGCAATACGTCCAGCTGGGTGGATTGGTGGTCGTCCTCGGCACCATCGTCGGTCTCGGGGTCTGGCAATACCGGACGAACCTGCGCCAGACCGAGGACCTGCTGGCCGGCTTCGATGAGCTGACAGCCGGAAACTTCGGGCACCGCTTGCGCCTGTCGGCGGCTGAAGAGTGGTCTCAGATCAGCGACGGGTTCAACGATTTGGCCGCCGGACTCCGCGAGCGCGAACAGGCGATCCAGGAGCGCGAACGGCGGCTCAGCGTCCTCAACCGCGTTCTCCGACACAACCTGCAAAACGATATGACGGTCATCCAGGGCTACGCGGAGCAGCTCCCCCAATTCGACTCACGAGAGGAACGCGAAGAGGCGGCCGAGCAGATCCAGGCGAAAGCCAGAGGGCTCGTCGATCACGGACAGAAGGCCCGGCAGCTTGAGAAAGTCATGGAGAGCGCGCAGGATGGACAGAAACCGCTCGATGCCGTCGAGATGGTCGAGGACGCTATCGCGAACTTCGAAAGTAAGTATCCGGAGGTGACAGTCGAAACCGACTTCCCTGACGAGGCGTGGGTCTCTGCCATCTCGGCGGTCGATTTCGGCATCGACAGCATCGTCGAGAACGCCTTCGAGCACAACGACAGCGACGACCCGACCGTGACGATCCGTGTCCGGACAGTCGACGACGAAGTCCGCATCGAAGTGATGGACAACGGATCCGGCATCCCACAGTACGAACGGGACGTCCTCACCCGTGACGAGGAGAGTTCCCTCGAGCACGGCAGCGGGATCGGCCTGTGGCTGTCGTACTGGGCGGCCGAGAAATCCGAGGGCCAACTTCGCTTCGAGGACCCCGAAGACGGGGGCGGCCACGTCATCTTCGCCCTGCCGGCGACAGAACGTCCCGAGGGAATCGAAGACGAACCGGACCTGGCACTCGAGTTCTGAGGGTCACTCGAACAGGTAATACCAGAGTCCGGTCCCCGCGAGGGCGAGAATCACGATACCACCGAGAAGCATCGGGACAGTCCCCAGTGGGCCGGGGGGACTGTCCGATGGGTGTGTGTCCACAGTGGTGACGCCGACACCACTGTCGGCGGCCGAGATATTCACCTCGCCGACGAAGAGGTCGTTGACCTGGACACCGTAGCGACCGGGCGAGTCGAACGTCCGCTCGAAACTGACCGCGACGGTCCCGCCGTCCGGAACCGTTCGTTCGCGTTGCTCGACCGGATCGCCATTGAGCAGGAGCTGGGCTTCGTACACCCCGTCCGTGCCGCCGGTGTTCGTCACAAACACTTGAATCGTGACGACATCATCGGTGGTCGCCGTCCGGAGGGCCACTGACGAATCCGTCACGTTCAGACGTGGACGCTTGGCCGCCGCCGTCCACTCGGACATCGCGTCCGCCGCGGACCGAATGACTGCGTAGTCGTCGGTCTCACGCACCACCGTCGTCTCTTGTGGCACCCAGGCAGACCCGTCGAAGCGATAGAAGATGACGTCCTCTGGGGTGGACCCCATCTCCTCCAGGGCTGCCGTTTCGACGCGGTATGTGTACGTCACTTCCTCGATCCGGTCGTTGGGGATCGAGTGCTCGATGCTCAACCAGCCAACTGGTGTCGTCGCGTCGCCCAGCTCGAAGTCCGGGCTGGTATCGAGCGCCGTCTCGCTCGTCGTCAGCGTCATGGACAGGTGACTATCGGTCGTCGGACGGACGGTCATCTCCTCGAGTTCAAACGCACGATCGACCCCGTCATCGGGGAGATTCATTGGGAGAGTGTCACCGGCAGCGATCTCCCCGGTCTGAATCGCCCGTCGGGTCTGGCCGTCCTGGCGATCCACGGTCGCATTGATCGAGCTGCTCGTCACAAAGACCGACCGTACCGGTGTCACGGGATCCGTGCTGTGGACGTGCAGCGTCGTGCTGGCAGGATCCGGCGACGTCCGCGCGTAGACGACCGTAAGGTCGTGACGTTCGCCGGGAGTAAGCCGAACCGGGTACTGCCCTCGGATCGTAAATGGACCAGAATCGGCGAGTTCGGCCGCAGTCACACGCAGTTCGCTCCCCCCGACGTTCGTTACCGTCGCCGTCCTGCGGGACGTCTGACCCACTGGAGCGTCCGTAAATTGGAGGAATCGGGGAGATACTGAGAGTTCCGGCGGAGGCACAACGCCGGTCCCGCGGAGCTGGATCGTCCCGGAACGGGGTCCGTGTGCGAATCGGAGTTCGGCCGAGCCATTCCCGGATTCCCTCGGGGCGTAGGTTATCCGAACGTCCCGTGATTGGCCGGACGACAGGGTAAACGCGCCGGCATCCGTTGAAAAGGCCCGCGAATCGGTTCCGTCGATGTCGACGCGAGTCACTGACACCGTCTCTCTGCCCCGATTCGTGGCGGTCAGTTCGAAGGTGCGACGGTCGTCGACGTCTACGTCGCCGAAGTCGAGGACTGCCGACGTTCCCTGGATGTCGACCGAAAAGCCGTCCGTCTCGGCACAGAATTCGACGGATCCCCGCTGGATGCAGTCTGCACTCGCCGGCCCGACCACGACACCGAGTGCCAGTAGAAGAAGGCCCCACGTCAGCAGTGTCGACGCGGTTCGCCGACGTATCGGTCCCCGTCCACCAGCGCTGGCCAGAGCCTGACGCTCCGGAACGCTCGTTCTGCGGTCCGGTCGGCGATCACGTCCGTTTCGATCCATCCAGTGTCAACTCGTGGAAAACCTGCTCTATACGGGAGCAGCAGAGACACATAGCCGTTTCGGCCAGCACGACTGTTGAGATAGCCGTTACCGGTCGATAGACTCGCGATACACGTGGTTCCGGGACGACCGTCAAGTGAACAGTGGCGGTATGCTGAAGTCGCCTCGCGGACGCGGGTGGCCCCGCGGAGGACCGGGACTGTCAGGCCGTGGCGCGGCGGGCCGGTTTCCATACGATCCGCATGTTGTGACACCGCGGACACGTATATTCGGTGAGTTTCGTGGTTTCGTCGTTGTGGCTCATCCGCGACCCACAGCGCTGACAGTCCGTCATTCCATTACCCCAAACGACTTCCGCGTTATTAATCATTATGGTTTCGGAGGCGCCGGTCCGACGGTGATACCGGACGCCGTCCGCATCAGAACAACGCGTCGTCTTCGCCGACAATCCGTGCCGGCCCACCGACGTCCCAGACTTCGGTATCGACGCCGCAGGCAGACACCACAGCCTCGACGCGCGAGACGTGCTCGGCACGCGTGTTCACATAGACACTCGCTCCAGTATCGACCGAAAAGTAGACCGGTATCCCCTCCTCGCGAAGGTCCCGGACTGCGTTGAAGATCGCGATCGTTTCCGGCTGCCAGTACACCCACCCGGCCGGACCGGTCATCGTCGTCGCGGCCAGCGAGAGTGAGTCGTGTTCGGCACATTCGAATGCACGGTCGAAGTCACCAGCGTGGAGCGCGGCTCGCATCTCGGCGATCTGCTCGTGGATGTGGGCGAGTCGAGCCTGGAACATGTGGCTCGCGGCGGCCTCCGCGTGGGCCGCCTCTGTCTCCTTGTAGGCGGGGACGATACCGGCGACGATGCGCAACTCCTCGACGAGGTCCTCGGGAACCGCGATCCGCTCGGAGCGACAGTCGCGGTCGTCCAATCCGGCCCGGAGGTGGGAGAACGCCCCAGTGACCGCCCGTGCCGCCGACGTGGAGCCCCGGCGAGCGATCGTCGAAATGTCGGGCCGTGACAGGTCCAGTCCGGCGGCCTCGACGAGTGCCATCGCCGCGGCGGCGAATCCAGAGGACGACGAACCGAACCCGACGTTCGACGGAAAACTGTTCGCACTTTCGAATCGAACCCGGTCATCGATCTCCGCGCGTGTGCGAACCCGGTCGACGACTGCTCGAATTCGCTCGGCGGCGCGGCCATCCACGACGTCGTTGTCGACCACGTACTGATCCGCGTCGAGATCGGGTTCGAACGCGACGGTCGTCGTGGTCGCCGTCGGCGCCGTGCACACACTGATCGAGTCGTGGTAGGGCAACCGCAGTGACTCGTCGCGCATCCCGTGGTACTTGACCAGTCCCTGGATGGGATGCGCCCGCGCCGTGGCCTTCATACCCGCTCTCGTTGGGGGTCGCACTTGGCCCTTTCTACCCCGAAAACACAGTTGCCGTCGCGCAGTCAGGGGAACAAGACCGCGGCGGCCGACGTGGCCGTCTCGGCGACCGGACCGAATGCCGGCAACAAGAGCACCGTCACCAAGGCTGCGAGACCGATTGCGACGTAGAGTCCCGTCGGGGTGCTGTCGATCTCGAGGTCGCCGGCCGCCTCGTCGATCCACATGGCCTTGACGACGCGCGTATAGAAGTAGAGGCTGAGCGCGCTGTTGACGATCAGCGCGACGGCCAGCATGGCTACCCCGCCGTTGATCGCCGCCATCAAGAGATAGAACTTCGAGAGGAAGCCGCCACCAAACGGCAGCCCGGCGAGCGAGAACATGAAGATCGTCATCGCCGCACACGCCAGCGGGGCCCGGCGACCGAGACCGTTGTAGTCCTCGAACGTCTTGCCGATTCCCCAGTGCTCGACGAGGGCGACGAACAGGAACGCACCAGTGTTCATGAAGCCGTAGACCAGCAGGTGTGCCATCCCGGCACCGAGCACGAATCCCTGGTTGGCGTCGCCGGTCAGCGCCGCGAGGCCGATCAGCGCGTAGCCGGCGTGCCCGATCGAGGAGTACGCCAACATTCGCTTGACCGTCTCTTGGGTGGCGGCGGCGAAATTGCCCACCGTCATCGTGACCACGGCGAGGATCTGGAAGGCAACGGCCCAGTCGATCGCCCCGGCGACGGCGGCGGCCGGGAACGCGACGGTGAACACGCGGAACGCGAGGAAGAAGCCCGCGGCCTTCGAGGCTGACGAGATAAACGCCGAGATGGTCGATGGCGCGCCCTCGTAGGCCTCGGGCGCCCAGAAGTGGAACGGGACACTGGCAGTCTTGAACGCCAATCCGCCGACGACCATGAGGATCCCCACGCCGAGGATCCCGGTCAGCGGCGTCTCCGCAGCTGCCGCGGCAACATCGGCGAACAGGAGGGCACCGGTGGTCGCGTAGACGAGACTGATTCCGTAGGCGAAGATCGCCGACGACAGCGCGCCGATGAGGAGGTACTTGAGGCCCGCCTCGACACTCCCTTTGTTCTGTTTCAGCGACGCCACGAGCGCGTAGGAGGGCAGCGACGCGAGTTCGAGGCTGACGAAGGCCGTCGCGAGGCTGTTGGCCGACGCCATGAGCATCATGCCCGTCGCCGCGAGGATGACGAGGATGTAGTACTCGGCGCGGTAGGCGTGGTCGGCCAGGTAGTCGTAACTCGCGGTGACGACCAGCGCCACCACACTCGCGACGATGGCCGAGAGGAACAGGCTCATCCCGTCGACGACCAGGGCGTCCCCGAAGAGCGTGATCGCCCCGCCGGTCCGTGGCTGGCCGGTACCAGCCGCGAGGTACCAGCCGGTGAAGCCAAGCGACACCAGCGCACCGAGGACGGACGTACTCGCGAGCAGTCGGTTCGACGTCGTGCCCTCGGGATCGACGCTGTCGATCAGGAACAAGACGAGGGCGGTCAGGCCGAGGGTGAGCGCCGGCGCGAGTGCCATCCACGTCGGCAGTGCGTGCGAACTCATGGCAGGCCACCTCCGACGAGCGGGCCAACAGCGTCCTGGATCATCCCGTAGACGAGGTCAGGGTGGACGCCCAGGAGGATGACCAAGAGTAGGAGAACTGCCAGTGGCGCCACGTCGTGGAACGGCGCCGGGCCGATCTCGTCGTCCGTCTCGACCTGGAACGGCCCGAACAGCGTACGCTGCATCGCCCAGAGCAGGTAGCCCGCCACGATCACAATCCCGAACATCGCGACGGCGGTGAAGATCGGTGCCGCGGCGAGAACCGTCGACTGGAACGAGCCGATGAACACGAGCACTTCGGCGGCGAACCCGGACATCAGCGGCAGGCCCATGTAGCCGAAGGCGCCGGCGACGAAGATGCCGACAGTCCAGGGCATCCGGTCGGCCATTCCGGACATGTCCCCGACCATCCGGGTGTGGGTCGCGTTGTAGATGACGCCGACGACCATGAACATGAGCCCGGAGAGCAGGCCGTGGCTGATCATCTGGAACGTGGCGCCGCCCACGGCGTGCGGTGTCCACGCAACCAGCCCGAGGATGACGTAGCCCATCGAGGAGATGGACGAGTACGCCACGATCCGCTTGAGATCCCGCTGGGCCAGCGCCAGCATCGCCCCGTATATCACCGACAGGATTCCGAGTGCCGCGATGAGTTCGGCGTTCGCCTGTGCGACGTCGACCAGCATGGTGAAGTTGAATCGGAGGAGTGCGTAGGTGCCCATCTTCAGCAAGACGCCGGCCAGGATGACCGACACTGGCGATGGCGCCTCGACGTGTGCGTCCGGCAGCCACGTGTGGAACGGAACGACTGGCACCTTGACAGCGAAGCCGGCGAACAGCGCGACAAACGCCAGTAGTTCGAGCGTCGCCGGAGCAAGGCCCGCGAAGCTCCCGAGTTCCCCGGCCCGCAACGCCTGGGCGATCGCCGGGAGGGACAGTTCCGTGAGGCTCCCGCCGAGGCCGAAGACGAGGGCGAACAGGCCCAAGAACATGACCAGCGAGGCCACGTTCGTGTAGACGAGGAATTTGATGGCCGCGTACTTCCGGCGCGGGCCGCCCCAGATGCCGATGAGGAAGTACATCGGGATCAGGACCCCCTCCCAGAAGACGAACCAGAGGAAAAAGTCAAGCGCCATGAAGACGCCCAACAGTGCCGTCTCGAGCAGGAGCATCAGGCCGTAAAACTGCGACTGGCGTTCGTCGATCGGCGTCCACGAGGACACGAGCGCGAGGGTCGTCAGGACGGTCGTCAGCAACACCAGTGGGAGGCTGACGCCGTCGAGCCCCACGAACCACTGCAGCGTGTACTGGTCGATGCGTAACCACGGAACGGCCGTCTCGAAGGCGAGCCGGCCGTCCGGCAGGAGTGCATTGCCGCCAGCATCGAAGGACAGCCACATCAGGAGACTCCCGCCGAGCGGGAGGAGCGAGAGCCCGGTCGCGAGCCTCGCGGCTCGGTCGTCTGGAGCCAGGAAGACGACACCTGCACTCACGAGTGTGACGAGCAGCGTCGCCTCAATGAGCATCTACAGCCACCCCCCAGCGTAGGCGAAGACGAGGAGCAACAACACGAACGTGAATGTCAACAGCGCAGCGTAATTGGTGACGACGCCGGTCTGAATACGCCGGAAGCGGGACCCGACGAACCGGCTCACGCTTGCGATCCCGTTGACGACCCCGTCGATGACGCCCTGATCGAACGCGTCGGCCGCGGCCGCAATCGGAGCCGTGACGCCCTCGGCGAGCCACACCTGGTACTCGTCCTGGTAGTAGTTGTTCGCGGCGACAGTGCGAAGCCGACCGAGCTGCATCAGGTGCGGGTCGGGATCCGGGCCGCCATAGAGTCGCCACGCCAGCCCGACGCCGGCGACCGCGAGACCGAGCGAGACCACGGCCGGTGCGAATGGCGTGACCTCCGCGGCGGAATAGCCCGCGACGTCGTGGAGCACTGTCTCGTAGTGTTCGCCGTTGAGCCCCTCGAGGCCGCCAAAGAGCCACTCGTGGAGGAAGAGGTTTGCCTCACCGATCACGTCGACAAGGACGCCCATGTTGACAAAGCCGACGACGGCGGCTCCGATACCCAGAACCGCAAGTGGAAACTTGACGTTCCATCGGACCGGCTCGGGGTCGTCCGCCTGGTCAGTGCGGGGCGCGCCGTGGAACGTCAGGAAGACCATCCGGAAGGTGTAGAACCCGGTGAAAAACACCGCGACGAGACCCAGCGCGTAGCCTGCCAGCAGCAGCGGGTGGCTGCCGAGACCGTGGACCAGCGTCTCGTAGAGGACCTCGTCTTTCGACCAGAAGCCGGCAAAGGGGACAATCCCCGCCAGAGCGAGTGACCCCGACAGGAAGGTGAGATACGTGAGCCGCATATCCTCCTTGAGACCGCCCATATCCCACATGTTCTCGTTGTGGTGCATGGCGATGATCACCGCCCCGGCTCCGAGGAACAGGAGGGCCTTGAACACGGCGTGCGTCGTCAGGTGGAAGACGGCAGCGACGTAGCCACCACCGCCGAGAGCCAGCATCATGTAGCCGTACTGGGAAATCGTCGAATAGGCGAGCACCTGTTTGAGCTCCTGCTTGACGACGCCCATGGTCGCGGCCATGAGGGCCGTGAATCCGCCGATCAGCGCGATGATGCCGAGTGCGGTCGGCGAGAGGGCGTAGAAGCCGTACATCCTGGCGACCAGATACACGCCGGCGGCAACCATCGTCGCCGCGTGAATGAGTGCCGACACCGGGGTCGGGCCCTCCATGGCGTCGGGCAGCCAGGTGTGCAAGGGGAACTGCGCCGATTTCCCGATGACCCCGCCCAACACCAAGAGTCCGATGACCGTGAACCAGGTCTGCTCACCGAGCCCGAGGAAGGTAGTCACGTCGGCGCCACCGCCGGTCAGTGCGTCCTCGGCCATGCCGATGAAAGAGGCCTCGCCGGCGAACGCCGCTGTCCCGAACGTCCCCAGGACGGCGACGACCCCGACCAGGAAGAAGTAGTCGCCGAAGCGTGTCACGAGGAACGCTTTCTTCGCGGCACTCGACGGCGCCGCCTCGCGGAACCAGAACCCGATGAGGAGGTACGAACAGAGGCCCACGAGCTCGAAGAACATGAAGGCCATCAGGAGATTGTCGCTGTAGACAAACGCGAGCATCGAGAACGTAAACAGGCCGAGTCCGGCGTAATAGCGCGGGAGGCCAGTCTCGCCTTCGTCGTTCATGTACCCGAGCGAGAACACGTGGACCAGGAAGGAGATCAGCGAGACGACGACGAGCATCAGGGCCGAAAGCGGGTCAATCAGGATTCCAAGTGTCAGCGTCACGGCGTCGGTGCCGGTCACGAAGGTGTAGATCGTCTCGTGGAATGGGTCCGCTGGCCCTGCCAGGTGAATCAGCGTGAGGACGGAGAGGACAAGGGATCCCCCCGTCGCGACAATCCCCGCGAGTGCACCTTTCATCGGCATGTACGGGCCGAGGAACAGCGCGATCAGGAAGGCGACGAGCGGGAAGAGCGCAATCGCCGGCGCGTAGTCGAAGACACCGTACTCTCCGGTCGTCAGTGCGATCAAGAAAACGGCGAGAAGGCCGATCGCGGCGACGGCTGCGAGAACCGGCGCGAGCGTGGACCGTCGATCGGGTGCGGATGTCCCCGCCATGTCACCACCTCATCGTGACCGCATCGGTCACGTCAATGTCGTCGAAGTTGCGGTACAGGACCAGGATGATGCCGATGCCGACCGCGACTTCGGCAGCGGCGAGGGCCATCGTGAACAGCGAGAACACCTGACCGGTGAGGTTGCCGTGGTAAAACGAGAAGGCGACCAGATTGATATTTCCGGCGTTGAGCATCAACTCGACCGACATGAGAAACATGAGGGCGTTGCTGCGAGTGAGGATGCCAAAGAGGCCGATGCAGAAGACGCCGGCCGAAAGCAGCAGGTAGTACTGGGGCAGAATCGCCATGCTACCGGTCCTCCTCGTTGGCGGGTGACGTGCCGCCATCTGGGGTGGTTTCGTTCGATTCGTCGCGCTTTGCTAACATGATCGAGCCGTCCAGTGCGGCGTCGAGAGCAACAGCAACAACCAACAGTGCCACGAGGAAACTCTCGACGGGGATCGCCGCATCGATTCCGATGAGAGCCGCGCCGATGCTGGCGACGATCGACTCCCCAGCGGGGAAGCCGAACTCCTCGACGACACTCCCGAGTTCGGCGGAAAGAAAGACGGCGGCCATGACCACAAAGAGCGCGACAGCACCCAATCCGGGCAGCATCGACCGGTCGATCGGGACCGGCCGGGGACGGGTCGTCACCCCACCACCTCCGGTTCTCGACGGGTCAGCATGACGGCGAACGTAATGAGAATGAGCACACCGCCGACGTAAACGAGTACCTGCATCGCGGCAATGAATTCGGCGTGGAGCATCACGTAGTGGACAGCGACGCTCAGCAGCGCCACACCGAGCAACAGGGCTGCGTGCCAGACGTCGCGGACCAGCACGACGCCCAGGCTGCTCCCGAGAGTGACGAGGGCGAACAGCCCGAACGCTATGGTCTCGTACAGTGCCATCTTGTTTTGACAGTCCACGCGGCCCGCTT
Organism: uncultured Halobacteriales archaeon; assembly: GCA_964383875.1. GTDB lineage: Archaea > Halobacteriota > Halobacteria > Halobacteriales > Haloarculaceae > CAYLJD01. Next base: position 4,371 of record CAYLJD010000053.1, on the reverse strand, counting down.
TTGAAGATTCCTTTTTCCCTCCGCGCCCGCGTAGCGTTCCACCGACGACGCTGTAACCGAGGCACTGCCGGCAGGAGTACCCACCTGACATCCGTGGGTGAGGAAGAATCTGCCCAAATCGAACGTTCAACGAGGGTCGATCGCTCGCTCGGTCCCGACGGTCCTGCCCGATGACAACGACGCTCCCGATTCGGCTTTCCGGACAGCTGGATGCCCAAAAATCGGACGTGATAATCTCTAGGGAGACCTTATACGCACTGGTGCCGCACGATCACGTATGCCCAGGCCGGTATCCCTCCACGCCCTCATACACGGGGATTCGATGAGGGGGCGGCCGTCGTCTCCGGACCGGATGTCGCCGATAGACGCTCGTACAGAGGGTGATGGACGCGATGTCGGGGCCCTCAATGGCCACACGGCCGGCCCGGGACGCTTGCCTGAGGGCCACCGACCGGGTGCCACCAACGTGCAACGGGTCGATTTGGCCCTGTCACACACCCGCTGCATCCACACGCCCGTCGGAACGTTGGCTATCCCGTCCCGCACGTTTGAGGTCCCGTCAGCACCGTCGGACCCGCACCACATCCAGCCGTGGGGCCACCGAATCGAACGTGCCGGCGGTCCGGTGGACGACCCGCCCCTCGTCACGGACGGTGGCGTCGAAACCAACATGAGTCAGGACTTGGTCGAAGTCCTCCCCGACGGGGTCGTCACCATCGACGAGTCGGAACGGGTGCTCAGTGCCAATGGGGCTGCCGTCGACGTGTTCGACTGTGCGGGGACCGACATTGTTGGCAGTCGTCTCGCGGACCTAGTCGACGCAGGTGTGGTTCCGCCGACGTTCCTCGATCGGTATCGAAATGCCGTCGAGGAATTACAGGCCGGCTTGTCAGAGGAGGCCCAGTTCGAGTTTTCGGTAACTCGGGGCCGTAACACGAGGACGTACGAGGCCAGACACGTTCTGCGGCCGGGCGAATCATCCGGGGGAACTGTCGGGACTATCCGCGATGTGACCGCGTCGGCTCGCCGGGAGGAAGAGATCGAACGGTACGAGACGCTCCTCAGGACGATGCCGGACACGGTGGTGGTGACAGACGATGACGGATACCACACTGAAATCCACGGGTTCGAAGGATGGTCCGGGTACGACCGCGAAGAACTCATCGATGCGCACGTCTCGGTGACGACGCCCGAGGAACACCTCGAGACCAGCACCGAGGTATTGGGCAAACTGTTTCGCGAGGACGATCGGGAGAAAGCGACGTTCGAGATGGAAATCGAGACCAGAGACGGCGAGCGGGTCCCGATGGAGAACCACATCACGCTCCTGCCGCCGGACCAGAACGGCTGGATTCCCGGCTCGATGTCCGTCCTCCGCGACATCAGCGATCGCAAGGAACAGGAACAACAACTCAACGCGCTGAATGAGACGATGCATCAGCTGATTGTGGCCGAGTCCCCACGAGACGTCGCCGAGCGCGTGGTCGAGACCGCTCGCGACGTCCTCGGGTTCGATATCAACACCGTCGCCTTCCACGACGAGGCGACTGGGCAGCTCGTGCCGGTCGCGTCCTCGCAGGAAGCGAAAGCGCACCTCGGGGAGCTGCCACCGTTCGACGCTGGTGAGAGTCTCGCCTGGGACGTGTTCGAAACCGGTGAAATCAGTACGTTCGAGGATTTGCGCGCAGCCGAGCAACTCCAGAACCCGGAGACGCCGCTCCGAAGCGAAATTATCTGTCCCCTCGGCGAATACGGCGTCCTGCTGCTCGGGTCGACAACGCCCGGCGAGTTCGACGATCGGGATGTCTCGCTCGTGGAAATTCTCACTGGCAACGTCGAAGCTGCCCTCGACCGGGTCTTCTACTTGCAGGAACTGGAGGAGCGCGAACGCGAACTGGAAATCTACGAGACGGCAGTCGAAGCGTCCTCGGACGGCATCGCACTCATGAGCGAAGACGCCGAGTTCCTCCTCGTGAATAGCCACTTTGCCGAGGCCACCGGGGTGTCGAAAGACGACATCGAGGGGACAACTGTCACTGACGTCGAAAACGAGGACGTCGTTCTCAATGCACCAGCGGATCTGAGCGAGCAATGGATCGAAGCCGGCGAAATCGCTCGAGAGGAGGGCCGCGGATCTTTCGAATACGAAACAACGATCGAGCTTGCGTACGGCATCGCCACGGTCGAAAACAGGGTGACTGCAATCCAGCAGAACGACGGCTCGGTGATCTACGTCCTCGTGATGCGAGATATCACCGATCGCGTGGAACGGGAAGAGCAGATCGAGGGGCTCCACGAGTCCACGCGGCGACTGATGGAAGCCGACTCGACGGAGGCAGTGGCACGCCGTGTCGGCACGGCCGTCGAAACGACGCTCGGATTTGCGGCAAACCTCGTTCGGCTCGCCGACGAGGACGCCGGGACGCTGGAGCCAGTGGCCGTCTCCGACCAGGCGCGCGAATTGCTCGGCGATCCATCCCCGGTCTCCATAGACGAGCATCCCCTCGGCGAGGCCTTTCGGTCCGGCGAGCCGCTCCGGTACGACGATATTCAAGCTGAGACGGGTGCCTACGATGACAGCGAACTCCGATCCGTGTTGAGTCTCCCGATCGGAGCGTACGGCCTCGTGAGCATCGTGTCGGACCAGGTCGGCGCCTACGACGACGCCGACACGCAGATGGCGGAGATTCTAACGGCGAACGCTGAACGGGCGTTCGAGCGGGTCGAGCGCGAGGAGGCGCTACGTGAGCGGGAAGCAGCCCTGTCCCGCCAGATCGAACGGCTCGACGAGTTTGCCAGTATCGTCTCTCACGACCTCCGCAATCCACTCAACGTCGCGAAGGGCCGGCTGGTCCTGCTCGAAGAAGAGATGGCTGATTCGGATCACATCGCCCCGATCGAGCGATCACTCGATCGGATGGAGGATATCATCACCGACGTGTTGGCCCTGGCCCGTGAAGGCGACGAAGCAACCCATCTCGTCCCGGTCCACGTCCCAGCCACTGTGGAATTCTGCTGGCGGAACGTTGACACCGCGAATGCGACCCTCGACATCGAGACCGATCGGACGATTCTCGCCGACAAGGGCCGGGTGCAGCAGCTCTTTGAGAATCTGATGCGCAACGCCCTCGACCACGGGGGCGAAGAAGTGGTCGTCCGTGTCGGTAACGTCGACGGCGGGTTCTATGTCGAGGATGACGGACCTGGCATTCCCAGGGCTGACCGTGAGGCCGTCTTTGATGCCAGTTACTCGACCACGAGCACCGGCACCGGACTCGGCTTACACATCGTCAAAACCATCGCCGATGCCCACGAGTGGGACGTGACCGTCGCAGAATCTACGGCTGGCGGTGCCCGCTTCGAATTTTCGGGCATCGAGATGGCCGACCGGTGAATCTGTCACAATCGACCACAGGTTGTCACATCGGCCGATCGTCCTCGTCAGACCAGGCCAGAACGCCGTGGGAGTTAACTCGGCGCCAGCAGACGGGGGACCATGGCCATCCCATTCCTCGAGCCGTGGACGCTCGCCCTCGCAGCCGCAGCCGGGTTTGCGATCTACACCGTCACGGTCGAGTACGGGATGGTCTGGAGCGACGGCGCCGAGTCGCCGGCGCTGGCGGCCGCGTTCTACAGTACGCTCGTGGTCACCGTTGCCTTCTGGGTGCTCGCCCTCGCACGAGGGATCCCCGCCGAGAGTCTCACCATCGACCATGTGTGGCCGTTCGTCGTCGCCGGCATCGCCTATCCAGCCGCCTTCCGGTTTGTCTACTACGAAGGTATCGACCGCGTCGGATCGGGTGTCACGGCAGCGATCATGGGCGGGTATCCCGCCGTGTCGGTCTTGTTAGCCGTGGTCTGGCTCGGCGAAGTCCTCGACATTCTCGCGGGGATCGGCGTCGTGGCAATCGTCGCTGGCGTCGCCATCCTTCAGCTCACTCAAGATAGCGAGGCCGACATCGAGGACGTCGTCGCCGAGAAACTCGTCGGCGGAAACCCCCGGGATCTGCTGTACCCGGCAGCGGCGATGCTCCTCGCCGGGAGCGCGTTCGTCCTCATCGACTTCGGCCTCGGTCGGTTTCCAGACCCGATTCTGGCGACCGCCGTCACGCAGACGCCGGCCTTCGTCATCTTCTTCGCGTGGGCAGTCCGTCACAGGGCCACCGGCGGACGGCTCAACCTCGGCCGCACAGCGGTCGGCGCCTTCGTCCTCGCCGGCGCGTTCAACTTCGTCGGCTGGTTGTCGCAGTTTTTTGCCCTCCAGTGGGGCACCGTGATCACTGTCGTCCCCCTGATCAACACGATGCCGCTCATCATCCTCGCGATCACGTACGGGATCGAGCGCGAAATCCCGCGGTCGAGGCGACTGTT
>CAYLJD010000052.1:0-16059 GCA_964383875.1 uncultured Halobacteriales archaeon | reverse complement strand
TTCTCGACGCGCGTATCGACGTTGCCCCGGAGCGGCTCGACGGTGAGATCCGGACGGGCTGCGAGGAGCTGGGCTTGCCGACGGAGGCTGGCCGTCCCCACCGTTGCTTCCTGGGGCAGGCTATCGATATCGTGGCCATCCGGCGAGACGAGGACATCTCCCGGCGACGCGCGTTCGGGCACGCCAGCAATGACCAGTTCTGGTGGTTGATCAGTCGGAACGTCTTTCATCGAATGGACGGCCGCGTCGACCGATCCGTCGAGCACTTTTTCGTCCAATGCCCGCACGAACGCGCCGGTGGTTCCCAGCCGGTGGATCAGCTCGTCACGGAGTTCGTCGCCCTGGGTCTGGACCTCCACGAGCTCGACGGACACCCGTCGGTTCTCGAGGGCCGACTTGACAGTGTCCGCCTGGCGGCGTGCCAGATCTGAGCCCCGGGTAGCGAGCGTGACCGTCCGGCCGCGTGAATCCATTACAGGACGTAGTGCGGTCGGAGGTGAAAAGCCCACCACCTTGACTCCAGTCGGGAATCGGCCGTTTCAGCCGAGAAAACACCGGCGTCGGGGCTGTCGATCGACGTACGTGAGGCCCTCGATCCAGCGCGCGAGCAGCCCGTGATCTAGACCCCACCGGTCAGTGTCAATCCGCGCACGAGCTACCACGGTTCGTCCTTCAGGCCCAGGACGTATCCCACGCCGTTGGTCAAGACGTGGAGCAGCGGCGTGAGTACCACCACCGCGACGAGCACTGCGAGGGGAAACGTCGCGAGGAACCACTCCGGGACGATCAGCATGGCAAGCACGAGTGCGCCGGCGACGAAGTCCAGCTGGTCGACACCGGGAAACGGCGCTCCCCGGTCCCGACCCGTCCGTCGTTTGCCGAAGGACGCGACGATGTCGCCGGCCATCGCCCCGAGCGGGAGGGCGACGACCGCCCCCAATGGAAAGGTGGGCAGGGAGACGCCGAGCACGCTTCCGATGGCCGGCTGGACCCAGTTGAGGGCGTGGGCAAGCAGGATGCCGGCCACGGTGCCGCCGGCCGTCCCACGCCAGGTCTTGCCGTCGCCGAGCAACCGCCGGCCGCGCCACGTCCGGCCGCCGTCGATCGGTGGGCCGCCTCCCACGACGACAGCGACGTTGTTCGGCACGTACGCCGGCAGCATCGCCCAGATTGCCGTCGCGACCGTCGCCAGCAGCCCCATAGTCGTCACCGTCGTCGGGATGAGCCCTTAATCGTCCGGTTCGAAACCTGGCGAGGGCCGCTGTCAGCGGGAGTTGGCGAGGGCGGACGCCCTTCGGGGCGTCAGCCGCTTCGATCTGCGGTTTGCGGAACGCGCCGGCGGGAGCGGACCACACTCGCCGACACGCTTTTTCGCGGTGGGGCCGCACCTCGGAGCATGACGGACGAGGGCGACGGGTCGGCTGAGGAGTCCGCCGCGCCGGCACGGGAGCGCCCAGGGCCAGAGACCGAGCAGCGCGACTCCAGCGACGCTCCCGAGGACACCACTCGCGAGGGGGAGCCGCCGTCGACGTCAGGCGATGCTGATCGTTCCGCCGAGGGACCACCATCGGGCGGGACCAGCGACCAGGAATCCACGGGTGACCCCCCAATCGCTGGTGGGGACGCCGACGGTGACGCGCCGCCACCGAGCACCCCGGGGGACGCGGACTCCTCGTCGGAGGCGTCCGCGGCCGCCGATCCGGACTCGGACGAGCATGGACCGGGCGTCCCGGAGGACGTCCGGACGTACGACCGGTTCACGAAGATCGACGGCGGGACCTACGAACGTGCGAACGAGTTCCTTCGGGACCGGACGTACATCACCGCTCGGGAGTGGGCTATCGCGCGGCTCTGTGCGGACTTTCGGACGGAAACTGGCGTCGAAATGACGAAAATCGGGGCCCACCTCCCCGAACTCGTGCCCTTCATGACGGACACCTACTCGCCCCAGGCCGTCAACCAGGCGCGGGCCGCCTTCGAGGAGAAGGTCCGGAAGTCAGGTGCGACGTTCCTCTATGGCGCAATGTCCGACTTCTTCACGGCCGAAGAGCTCGACGACGTCATGTACGAGGCGACAGAGGTGGCGAAGTTCCTCCTCGAAGTCGAAGGGGTCGATCTCTCGGTCGACGCCGAGCTTGCGGCCGAGGAAGAAATCTCTGCAGTCATGCGTGAGGTCCGCGAGCACAGCGTCGCGTTGCGCCACGACGAGGTGACTTGCCCTGAATGTGGACACCAGATCCGGCCCAGCGACGACTGAGGTCGCGCCCTGCCCCTTTTACGGCCTCCACGTCCGAGACGTGAATATGGAAACTCCCGTCGCCGTGCTCACCGGGGCGACCAGCGGGATCGGACGCGGGGCTGCGGTCCGGCTCGCGGACGCGGGATTCCGGTTGCTCTTGACCGGCCGCGACCGGTCGGCCGGCGGGGACCTCGTCGACCATCTCGCTGACGTCCACGCGGACTCGAGAGCCCGGTTCATTCGGGCCGACTTCGCAGACTTCGATGACGTGCGGTCCCTGGCGAGCACGGTTCGTGAGGAGTCTGACCGACTCGACCTGCTCGTCAACAACGCTGGGACGCTCCAGCGGGACCGTCGTCGGACGGACGATGGTATTGAGGTGACCTTCGCGGTCAACCACCTGGCGCCGTTTCTCCTCACGTATGAACTGGTGCCGAGCCTCCAGGAGACGGACGACGCGGTGGTCCTCACCACCACTTCCGGTCTCCACCGACGTGGGGGCCTGTCCGATCTCGATGCCGTCGTCGAGGGCCGGGGATTCGACAGCCAACGAGCGTATGCGAATTCTAAACTCGCAAACGTGCTGTTCACGTACGAATTGGCAGACCGCCTTGTGGATGACGGCGTCGCTACCACCTGCTTTCACCCTGGGTGGGTCCCAGGGACCGGCCTCTTTCGCGCAACCCCGAAACCCGTCTCGCTCCTGATGCGGGTGGCCGGCTGGGCCGCATCCGTCCTCCCCGTCGGGCCACTCCGGACGCCAGCGTCTGCCGGAGCGGATCTCGCCGACGTGGCAACCGCGGCATCCCTGCCGGTGGGCGACGGCAGCTACTTCGAGGGTCGCGAGCGGACTGCGCCCGCGCCGACAGCGAACGACGAGCGACTTCGGACACACCTCTGGGAGGTCTCCGCCGAGCTGGTCGACGTGCCGTCGTCGCTCCCGGACGGTGATCCCCAGCCCTAATCCTCCGGTGTCTCGCCATTTCGGACATTTCGCCCGATGGCGTCACCGAAGCGCTCCTCGCCCCGGGATTCCCGTTCGTAGACGATCGTTCCCCGGACCATGGTCCATTGGGGAAAGATGCCGTCCCACCCTTCGAAGGGCGTCCAGTCGCATTTCGAGTGGAGGGCGTCGCCGCGGATCTCGCGTGTGTCCCCGGGCTCGACGAGGACCAGATCCGCGTGGTTGCCCGCCGCAATCGCTCCCTTCCGCCCGAGGCCGAACCGGCGGGCCGGGTTACGGGCCGTCAGGTCACGAACCCGCTCGTACGTGAGCTCGCCCCGATCGACCGCCGCGAGCAACAATGGGAGTGCCGTCTCGACGCCGGGGACGCCACTCGGCGCCTGCCAAATCCCCTGTGATTTTTCCGACCGGGTGTGCGGGGCGTGGTCGGTGGCCACCATGTCGACGGTCCCGTCGCTAACGCGGTCGAAGACTTGCTGGCGTCGCCGTTCGCGTCGGAGGGGTGGATTCATCCGTCCGAACACGCCGAGGCCGTCGAGATCGTTCCGCGACAGAAACATGTGGTGGGGCGTCACCTCGCAGGTCATGCCCGCGTTCGTGGCGATGTTGATCCCCTCGGGCGTACTCACGTGGGCGAGGTGGATGTGGGCATCCTGTTGCCGAGCGATGTCGCAGGCTTGCCGGACGGCAACTGCCTCGGCCCGGGCCGGTCTGTACGCGCTCCAGGCATCGGCATCCGACCGTTCGCGGGCACTCTCGTTGAACTCCGCTGCGTCCTCGGCGTGGACGGTGACAGTGACGTCGCGGTCGGTCGCCTGCCGGAGTGCGTTTTCGTAGTCCGCCGTCTCGATCCCCATCTCGCCGGTTGAGTCGGCCAGAAACACTTCGCCGAGTGCAAACAGCGGCCGATCGAGAAGATCGTCCGGGATCCACTCCGGGCTGACGCCGCCATTGATTCCGTAGTCGACGAGCGACGCCTCGGCACAGACCAGTTTCTGGCCGAAGGCGCCCCCGTTGACCGTCGGAGGGTCGGTGTTGGGTTGGTCGACGACTGTCGTCACGCCCCCCGCAGCCGCGCTGTGGCTCCCGGTCTGCCAGGTCTCCTTGTGCTCGAACCCCGGTTCGCGAAAGTGGACGTGGACGTCGATCATTCCCGGCAAGAGGCGGTGGCCCGACGCGTCGATGACCTGCTCGTCTGGCCCCGCGTCGAGGTCCTCGTCAACGGCCTCGATGACTTCGCCACGAACGCGGACATCCCGCTCCCGGCCGTCCGCGAGTGTCGCCGACCGGATGAGCATCGTTCTGTCACGGGACCCCGCCCCTCCTAAGTCTCCCGGCTGGAATGGCGCCCCCGCTGAGAAAGATCGTCGAACCACCAGTAGAATTCTGGCATGGGCGCTCGCCAAGCGCTCCCTATTCGGGGTTTCTGCACCGACGCGACACCGAGACGACTGTCGGCTCGCCCGCCGACAGCAACGCGGACTCGACAGCCTGCCGGATGGACTTGTGGTCTGTCGGCCCGCCAGCCGCGGCGACTGTCCCGACGCTCGCCGGGTCGAAAGCGATGTCGAGGGCGGTGTACACGGGCGTGAGCACCGCACGGACCGCGTCTGCATCTCGGACCACGACCGCGCCGGCCACGAGCGCCACGTCTCGCCGGACGCGCTGGGCGAACCCGGCGATCTTGCCCCCGGCCTGGAGCGAATGGGTTCCCGGACACCACGCGTCCGCTGGCTCACCACGGCGCACGTCGACGCCCAGGTGCTCGAATGCACGCTGGAGCGCAGAGACAGTGGTCTCGTAACGGGCCCCGATGCCCGACTCTGTTGCGTCGACGGGCTCAGCACGAACGACCCCAAGCACGTCGCCGGTGAAGGCGACGGCACGCCCGCCCGTTTCGCGTTCGGTCGCCACGAAGCCCCGGTCGGTCGCGGCTCTGCGGGCCGCGTCGTACCCGTCGCGTGCCCGGTCCCGTCGGGTGAACGCCACCTGTGGCGGCGGGTACCAGACCCGAATTGCCGGCTCGCCCCGCTCTCGGACGTCCCCGATCAGGTCTCGGGTCACCGCCCGATCGCTTGCGGCCGCGTCCCGGCGGCCCCGGTACACGCGCATCGACGGGTGTTCGGGTCATCGAACAAAGAGCTCTCGGCTTCGCCGGCTGCCATGGCCGCCGAGTGGGTGATTCAGGGACGGCGTTCGTACTCGATCGGCAACGCCTGGACGCCGTAGAGGAACGTGCCGGCCACGGGTTCGTACTCGGTCTCTACGAGGCGCACGTCACGAATTCGCTCGAAGAGCGTCGACAACGCCACGCGAGCTTCGAGTCGAGCGAGGGCCGCACCCAGACAGAAGTGGATGCCGCGGCCGAAGGCCAGGTGCGGGTTCGGCGACCGGTCCGGCACGAACTGGTCCGGGTCGTCGATCTGCGCCGGATCCCGATTGGCGGATCCGAGCCACGTCCTGATCTGTTCGCCCGCGGGGATGTCGACCCCCTCGACAACAACCGGTTCTGTCGGAATCCGGCTCGTCCACTGGACGGGCGACCGGTACCGGAGGACTTCTTCGATGGCCGTGGTGAGCAACTCCTCGTCGGCGGCGACGTCTTCGACCACGCCGTGGGTCGCGAAGCACCAGACGGCGTTGGTGATGAGGTTGGTCGTCGTCACGTTTCCCGCGATCAACAGGAGCTGGAAGATGCCTCGGATCTCCTGTTCGGTCAGTTCGTCGCCCTGTTCGAGCATAACGTCCGACATGAGGTCGTCCTGCGGGTCGGCTGCCCGCCGGGCCAGCACGTCCGTGAAGTACGCCCGCATCTCGTCGCCAGCTGCATCCTGGCGCGCTTCCAGGCGATCGCGGTCGCCACCCGTCAGCTGGGGGCCTGCCACGATGGTATCCGACCACTCTTTGAAAGTTTCGCGCTCCGACGGGGGGACGCCCAGCAGGGCGGCGATCGTCATCATCGGCAGCCATCGGGCGAGGTCGTCGACGACGTCCAGCCGCTGGTCACCCGCCACGGCGTCGTCCACGAGATCAGTCGCCATCTCCCGGATTTCGGGTTCGAGTCGCTCCACTTCACTCGGGGCGAACCGGCCCTCGACCGGCGACCGGAGGCGCGTGTGGGTCGGCGGATCCGAACTCAACATCGAAGGCGGACCATCGGCGTCCGGGTTCCGATCAGACGAGTACCGCTCGGGATCGCGCAGGATCGCCTCCACCGTCTCGTACCGGAAGACGTCCCACTCTTGCCGGCGTTCGTCGTACCGGACCGGGGACTCGGTCCGCATCTTTCGGTACCAGTCGAAGGGTTCGAGCTGCGACTCTCGGTCAGCGATGGCAGCGGGGTAGACCGGGAGGTCCCCCGAATCGGGTGTTCCCTCGTCCGCCGGATCGCTGGCCATGCTAGCGCGAGTAAACGGCCAACGTGGTAAGAGTTTTCACCCGCCGAGCCCGCGTATCGCCGAGTACAGCCATCACGTGTACGGTTTGTAGGCGGGTACGTCCGCCTCGGCCGGTTCCGGCAGCGTCTCCTTCCACTCGAAGGCCTCCTCGACGTAGGGTTCGAGCTCCCGGTCCTTCTCGGCGACGCGCTCGGCTTCGTTCTCGACGAATTCGGGCATGACCTCGTCGGCGAACAACTCCAGCGATTCACAGATGTGTTCGTGCTCGTTCCGGCCACTCTGTTGGAGAAACACGACCTGATCGACGCCGGCGCTCTGGAGGTCACGGAGGTGGGCGGCGATGTCGTCGGGCGTGCCGATGGCCCCGTCGTCTGCATCGGCTTCCTGAATGATCTCCTCGAAGTCGTGCTCGTCTTTGAACTGCTCCCAGATGTTCGTGTATCCGGGTGTGTGCGGTTCGGGTCGGCCGTAGTAGTGGCCGAGCGCGTAGCCGAAAAACCGCAAACCGATCGCTCCGCGTCGACGCGCTTCTTCCCGGTCCGGGTGACAGGAAAAGCCGGTCACGACCGCGATGTTCGGGTTGACCGCGTGGCCGATCGGCACGCACTCCGCCTTGAATGTCTCGTAGTACCGGTCGACCCAGTGTCGGGCTTCCTCGGCGGAGACGAAGGATGTTGCGAGCGCCCCAATCCCGTTTCGGGCGGCGTATTCGATGGTCTCGCGGTTCGAGCAGGCAACCCACATCGGGGGGTGGGGATCCTGGACGGGCTTCGGGATCACGTTACGGGCTGGCATCTCGAAGTACTCGCCCTCGTAGCCCGGATACGGGTCCATGGTGAGCATGTTGGCCACTTGCTCGGTGGTCTCGCGCCACATGTCCTTTTTCGCGTCCGGGTCGACACCGAAGCCCTCGAGTTCGGTCCGGGAGGCCGACTCGCCTGTCCCCCACTCGACGCGGCCGTCGGAGACGAGATCGAGCGTGGCTACTTGCTCGGCGACGCGAGCCGGGTGGTTGTACGCCGGCGGCATCAGCTTGATTCCGTGTGCGAGGCGGATGTCCTCGGTGTGCTGGGCGGCCGCCGCCAGGAACACCTCCGGAGCCGACGAGTGGCTGTACTCCTCAAGGAAGTGGTGCTCGACCTCCCAGGCGTAGTGGATGCCGAGTTCGTCGGCGAGCCTGACCTGCTCCAGGGCTTCCCTGTACAGGCGGTGCTCGTCCCCGTCCTGCCAGGGACGGGGCATTTGGTGTTCGTAGAACAGCCCGAACTTCATGGCGGGCCGTTGGGAGAGGGGTGTTAACTAGGTTCCCCTCACGCGGCCGACTGGACCCGTTCTGCGTACCTTGTACCCGGCGCTGTCGCTACGCGAACCTGGCGTCGTCCAGCCCGACGACTTCGCCGAACAGCCACTCGGCGTGCTCGAGGGCGTACTCCCGGTGGGCCTCCTCGATGCAACCGATGGCGTCCTCGACGAGGATCGGGCGGTAGTCCCGAAGGCCGGCGCTGCCCGCCGTGTGGAGCACGCAAACGTTCGCGAGCGTGCCACAGAAGACCAGATTGTCGATCTGGTGGGCGTCGAGCCACCCGCCGAGCTCCGTCCGGTGGAAGGCGTCGTAGGTGTGTTTGACGACGACCAAGTCCTCGACGTGCGGCGAGAGTTCCTCAACGAGTTCGGCCTCCCATGACCCCTCGAGGACGTGTTCGCCCCACTGCTCGAACTCGTCGTAGTAGTACGCGTCGTCGAACTGTTCAGGCGGGTGAACGTCACGCGTGAATACCACCGACGCGTCCGCCTCGCGGGCCCGGTGGACCAGGCGGGCGCAGGGCTCGATCGCCGCCTCGCTCCCCGCGGCGTAGAGGCTCCCGTCCGGGTGACAGAATCCGTTCTGCATGTCGACCACGACGACTGCCGTGCGTTCGGGATCGAGATCCATGGGTGTGAATAGTTATTCCACGACAAAGGGTCTTTCTGAAGGAAGAAATTCTTCGACCGGCCGAGTCAGTCGACTTTTGGGCCGCGAGACCCTGGCTCGCACAATGGGCCCGATGGGGTGTCTCGCGCGCATGGGCGGAGATGGTGGTCATCCACCTCCGACAGCGATCCACCACACTGACCGTCCGGCGTCTCGACCCGATCCAGACACCTACAGGCACCCGAGTGACCCGGCACCGCCGTGGAGTGATTCAGCCGCGATACCGGTCGGTACCCGATGAGGCGAGTCGTTGCGCTCGTGGCCCTGCTCGTCATCGCCTCCACCACCTGGAGTGTCGCGCCGGCAACCGAGTCAACCCTGTCCCGCGACGTCCTCGGCTGGGAGCGGGGATACTGGTACGACGATCCCGTCTCGGTGACCCCATCGGACGGGCTGAACGCCTCCGAACGGGAGGCCATCACGGCCCGCGCGATGGCCCGGATCGAGTTCCTGCGCGGCCTGGAGTTCCGCGAGAACGTCTCCGTGACGGTCATCAACCGATCGCAGTACCTCGCCAACCGCTCGACGGGCACCAACCGGACGGCCTCGCTCTGGAACAACCAGGTCTGGAAGGCGCTGTTTCTCGTCGGCGACGACGCAAACATCAGCGAGGTCTTCAACAGTACCCTCGGACAAAGCGTCGTCGGCTACTACCGGCCGGGCACTGGCGATATTGTCATCGTCAGCGACTCCCCGCAGCCGAAACTCTCACGGGGGACGCTGGTGCACGAACTCGTCCACGCACTCCAGGACCAGCACTTCGGCCTCGGGGGCGATCCGCCCACCCAGGACTTGCAGCTGTCCCACAGCGGGGTCATCGAGGGCGAGGCGAACCGCATCCAGCGCCTGTATCAGCGCCGGTGTAACGGGGGGTGGGCCTGTGTCACCGTCCCGACGCCGGGCGGCGGCGGAGGGGGGACGACCCAGTCTGCCTACGACCGCAACGTGTTCCTCGTCGTCTACCTCCCGTACGCAGCTGGTCCAGACTTCGTCTCGCACGTGGCCGAGCAGGGCGGAACCGACGCCCTGAACCGACTGTACGAGCATTTCCCGGCGAGCTCCGAACAGATCATCCACCCGGAGGCGTATCCCGACGAGACACCGGTGAACGTGACCGTCCCAGACCGGTCGAACGCCGACTGGGGACGCTTCGACCACGAGCCGGTCGCCGACGAAGTGGGCGAGGGCTCCATTTTCGCCATGTTGTCGGTCCAGGGTATCGGCAATGCCACCGCAGCCTTCGAGTATCGGCATCCGGCATCCGAGGGCTGGGGCGGCGACGCGCTCGTCCCCTACCGCGACGGCGACCGATTCGGCTACGTCTGGGAGACGGTGTGGGACACCAGAGCCGATGCGGTGGCGTTCCACGACGCCTACCGGTCGATCCTGGAGACGAACGACGCGTCCGCGGTCGGGGACGGCCGCTACGTGATTCTGTCGTCGGATCCCTTCGGCGGGGCGTATCGGGTCACACGCGCTAACAGGACCGTCCGGATCGTCCACGGCCCGACACGCGCGTCGCTCGATCGCATTCACCGGCCCTGATTGTGCTCGGACCGACCCAAGCGAACCGTTTTCACACAGGCCCGCCCAACCGCGGGCATGGCCGATTTCGACATCGTGGACCCCGATACGATTGCGGCGGGTCGGGCCACGGACGCCTACTTCGATCGGACTGTCGAAACACTCGAACACGCCGGGCGCAATCCGACGGTGACGGCCGAAGTGACCGCCGATCAGTTCCCCAGCGGGGACTGGACGCTCCTGGCCGGGCTGAACGACGCCGCGACGCTTCTCGAAGGCCGGTCGCTCGACGCCGATGCACTGCTGGAGGGTCAGCTCTTCGACGGCGGGCCGGTCCTTCGAATCGAGGGACCATACCTGGAATTTTGTCGACTAGAGACGGCCCTCCTGGGCTTTCTGTCACACGCCAGTGCGATCGCGACGAACGCCCTGCGGGCCCGCCTGGCCGCCCCGGACTCCCTCGTGCTCTCTTTCGGGACGCGCCACGTCCACCCGTCGATTGCCGCGATGGTCGAACGGAGTGCGTTGGTCGGTGGCCTGGACGGCATCTCGAACGTCGCTGCCGGAGAGGTCATCGGTCGCGAGGCAGGCGGGACGATGCCACACGCGCTCGTTATTTGCTTCGGCCGGGGCAACCAAGAAGCCGCTTGGCAGGCCTTCGACGAGGCCGTCGATCCGGGCGTCCCGCGGGTCGCACTCTGTGACACCTACGACGACGAGGTCGAGGAGTCGTTGCGGGCCGCGTCGGCTGTCGACGGGCTCGACAGCGTCCGGCTCGACACGACGGCCTCCCGCCGAGGAGACTTCCGCGCGATCCTGCGGGAGGTCCGTGCAAAACTGGACACCCGGGGCTTCGAGGACGTCGGAATCTTCGCCAGCGGCGGGATCGATCCACCGACGATGCGGGCCCTCAGAGACGTCGCCGACGGCTTCGGCGTCGGTGGGTACGTCAGCAACGCCGATCCGCTTGACTTCGCCCTGGACATCACGGCTGTCGAGGGCGAGCCGGCAGCAAAACGGGGCAAGCTCGATGGTCCCCGCGACGTCTACCGCACGGCCGACGGAGGCCACGAGGTGCGGCACGCCGATCGACCGGCGCCAGACGACGGAACAGCCCTGCTGGAACCGCTCGTCCGCGACGGCGACGTCGTCAGACACTTCCAGATCGACGAGGCGGCCGAACGGGCGCGTGACGACGCCGACACGGTGGGACTGGCCGACGCCCTCTTCGCGGGCGAGGCGTAGCGAGTCGACCCCTCACCCGACCACCGGTCGAGAAATGATCCAGAGCGAGAGGACCGTGTAGCCGACCATCAGCGCGACGAGCGGGAGGTGGGCGACCAGTGCCCGTCGCCGGCTCTCGACGCGCCGGAACACGACCTGGTGGGCCGCGATCACGGCCACCACGTGC
Organism: uncultured Halobacteriales archaeon; assembly: GCA_964383875.1. Classification (GTDB taxonomy): domain Archaea; phylum Halobacteriota; class Halobacteria; order Halobacteriales; family Haloarculaceae; genus CAYLJD01. Next base: position 4,551 of record CAYLJD010000052.1, on the reverse strand, counting down.
CCGAGCACGATCAGGGTGACCTGCGAGCCCCAGAAGGCAGCGAGGCTGAGCCATCCGATGAGATCGACGGCCGGACCGCCGAGGGCAGCCGGGAGCTGCCCGAGATTCCCGAGCACGAACGGGAAGGCGTGCGCCACCTCGTAGGCGGCGGCGATGGGAATGACTGTCGGGGCGACCGCGACCACGGGTCGGTCGAACCCACCGAGCGCGCCCGTCGTGCGGGCCACGGCCCAGAAGACGCCGACGAATGCACAGAATCCGACGAGGTAGAACCCGACCGCGACCGGTGCAATCGGGCCGACGAGCGAGTGGACGGCGACGAGTCCCGCCTGGTATTCGGGCGTTTCCACGAAGCCGTCGAAACTCACGGTGTAGACCATGGCGACGACGAAGGCTGCGAGCGTGCGAGTGGCGACGGGGTGGGCCGCCCCGACCCACGGTGGTCGCCCCACGAGTATCACTGATCCCCCGTCGTGCTCGGGCCGTTCGACCGTCACGGGAGCGACCCGTCCGAACAGGCAGTAGAGCACCGCGAGCGGGTCGGCGCGGCGAAACCAGGCCGTGCCGAACACGACCCCACCGCCGACCATCACCGCCCACCCGGCGGCGACGAAACCGGCCGTGGCCGCCGGGTTGCGTGGAACCGCCGTCAGGTTGGCGACGACGCCGACGACGAGCAGGAATCCGACGAGCGCCGGCCAGACGCCGAGGGATGGGGGGAGCGCCACAACCTGGATCCGCCCGGCTTCGAGTCGACAGAGCCACTCGTAGGTGGCCCGCCACGGCGATAGGATCTGCCAGGGCGACCCAACGAGGATCGCCACGAACGCCAGCCCGTAGAGCCACACCGGCCAGACCACGAGCGTGGCGAGATTGTCCGTCACGACCTGCCGCCCGACGAGTCCGTGGCCGATCGCGGCGACCACGAGCACCGAGAACCCGAGTCGGCCCACCAGGCGCGTCGTCTGCACCGCCCGACCGGGGATGCGGACCAGTGGCCGGCCCTCGATAGAGAGCGTTCCGCCCACCGCGAGCACGCCGGCTGTGAGCACGACCGTCGCAGCGGCCCCACCGAGCAACAATGCGAGCGGGATCGGGGCCTCGAACGCCGCGAGGTCGGTCCCGTGGGCCCTCGCCGGTCCGGCGCTCCCGGCGAGGAGTCCAAGGCCGAGCCCGGTCCCGGCCGTCCGGGCCATTCGTCGAACCCCGATCGACAAACTCCGCCCGATCATGTGTAGGCGAGTGAGACGACTCGGCCGTCTCCGTACCTGACGAAAAGTTCCGCTGTGTCGTCACCATCGACGTCACCGAGGGTCGCGTGCGTCCAGATGGGCACGTCCCGCCGGTAGGTGGCTCGCTGGGCACCGGATGCCGGATCGAGGACCGCGACAGTCCCATCCGCCACGACTGCGACCAGGTCGTCTTCGCCGTCGCCGTCCACGTCACCGAGCACGGGCGGCGGCGTTACCTGGCGGTCCGCGGTCACGAGCGCCGTCGACCAGCGTTCCTCGCCGGTCTGGGCGTCGATGGCCCTAACTTCCCCGCCAGAGACGCCAACATAGGCCGTCGGCACTGGCCCAGCGGTGGCAACGTCGCCGACGTGTGCGACACCATCGATTGGGTGCGTCCACGTGACGTCGCCGGAGGTTCCATCGATCCCCCTGACGTGGCCCGTCTCGGCGGCGAGGACGATCCGTCCCTCTCCAACGCGTGGGCCGAGCGCGGTTGAGACGGCCTCGGCCGGTGACCGCCACTCGATGGACCCGTCGGCCGCGAGGGCGACCGTGCCGTCGTTCGTGCCGACGACGATCTCCCGCTCGCCGTCGCCGTCCACGTCGGCGATCACTGGTTCTGCCCAGGTGGAACTGCCGAGGTCGACCCGCCACGTGGCCGATCGACGTTCGACCAACGTGACCTCGCCTTCAATATCGCTGACGACGATCTCGGCTCCCGGAGCCGTCGTCAGGTTCGCGACGGCCGGCTGCCCGTACCCGTAGCTCGCCAGTGTCACCCGAAAGCGTTCGTCTCCGGTGCCTGCCGTGCGCACGTGCAGGGCCCGTTCGGTCGACGCGGTAACCACCTCGATGGTTCCGTCCCCATCCCGGTCGGCGATCGTCGGTGCCGTGAGGGCGTGAGTCGTACAGTTCGCGGGCCTGACGCCGGCGCGCCACTCGACACCGCCGGTTGCCGGGTCGAGCCGGACGAGTGCACACGACGTGGGCCCGATCCCCTCGGTTCCGGCGACTTCAGCGACCGGTGCGATCACGGTGCCGTTCGGTCCGACGCCGACCGCGTGGTGATTGACCCGGTTGTCCCTGGCCGTGTCACTGATCCACCGGACGTCGAGTTCTGCTCCAGCGCTCGCAAATCCGGCAACGGCGACGGCGCCCAGACTCGCCAAGATGACGACGATGGCCACCGTCGTCCGCACGTCCATGCGCGTCGTCGGGGCTTCGGCGGCCTAAGGGTTGCTCTCTGGGTGTCTGGACGGCGGCCACTCAACGACGAACGGCAACGGTTATAGGCCGGGCCTTCCGACCGCCGAGTATGCAACGCCGGGCCGCCGCGGTCTACTTTGCGCTCTTTCTCGTCGTCGGCGCCGGGGCCTACACGATGCTCCAGGTCGGCATGACCCAGCCGACCGTCGACATCGACGGGCCCACGTACACCGAGGGTGACGAGTTGACGGTCGATAGTCGGACGTACACCGTGAGTACCATCGAGGCCGGCGGAGAGGGGGCGGATCCGGAGGGTGAACTCACCTGGTTCAACGACTCGGCCACTGCCTCGACCACACTCGAGAACGAGTCGACGATCGCCTTTCGGGATGGACAGTATCGGGTGGTCATTCCCAACAATTCCAGCTTCAGCCTCGTCGAGACGTTCAACGTGACCGCGCTCCTGGCCGACGATCCCGACGTGGAGGACGAGGTGGCCGAACAGGGGGACCGCCAGTACGTCTTCTACACGAACGGCACACGCCAGCCGCTCGAAGCGTACCTCCCGGACCCCGATCGGGCCGGGCCGTTCGAGACTGGCGACACCCTCGACTACCAGCCTGAGGACGAACCGGTCACGGCGTCAGTCCAGTCGGTGACTGCCGAGGTCGTCACCATCACCTGGTCTGCACCCCAGAACGAAACACTCTCCGTCGAAGCCGGGGCCAATGTCACGCTGTCCGGGGTCGAACACTTCACGCACTTCCCGAGCGATAGTCGGGTGCAAATTCTGCCTGTCGAGGCCTACTACCAGGAGTACGCCGAGGACCAGGCACGCATTGATACGTACAACGAGCGGCGAGCCGGGTTCTGGGGCATTACCATCCTGAGTTTCCTCGGTGCCATCGTCCTCCTCTCGTCGGCCTACATGCCCGTCCGAAGCTGACGTCCCGCGCGGTTCACTCCATTCTGACGACGAGTATCAGCGCGATGCCCACGCCGATGGTGAGGACGAGGCCGAGCAGCTGGAGGCTGACGGCCGCCAGGTCGGGGTTCGTTTGCCAGGGCATTCCGGCGAGGCCGCCGAGGCCCGTGAGGACCACGAATGCCCCGAGGACGGTTCCCAGGAGCTCCAGCCGGTCGGCAACGGCAACGTCCATGGTCGCCCGGACGAGGCTGGGACTCCTAAATCGCCCGGTTCGGCGCGTCGCCCGACGGCACTGGGTCGCGGGCAAACAACAGTTACTAAACCCGGCCTTGCGTAGCCGCGATCATGAAGCGCGACGCTGCCCTGGTTGTGATCGCCCTCGCCCTCTGGGTCGGGTTTCTGGGCTACTGGTGGGGCAGCGCGATCCAGCTGACGTCGGCTGGCGTCATCGGTGGCGTCGCCCTGACGGCCATCGCGGTGGCCGTCCACTACGCGAAGGGGACCGGCTGGGAACCGGCCGGGGACATCTCTGCAGAGGTTCTGGAGCACCGCGCCGAGACGGTCCCGGAGACGGAGTTCCCGGAGCCGATGAACCGGTCGATCGGTGGTGGTGGGGCGGTGGCCGTCGGCGCCGGTGCCGCGGAAGGGGAACTCGCCGAGGGTGAGGAGGCCGAGGAGGAAGAGGCCGGCTTCGATCCATCGGCTCTTCCCGAAGACGAGATCGAGACGTTCGAGATCGAGTTCGAGAAGGAAGGGCAGACGGTCGAGGTCAACAGCAACGAGAACCTCCTGGAAGCCGGTGAGGACGAGGGGTGGGACCTCCCCTATGCCTGCCGTGAGGGCCAGTGTCTCTCCTGTGCGGGCCGCATCGTCGACGGCGACGCGCAGGAGTATATCAAACACGACGGCAACGAGATGCTCAACGAGGAGGAGATGGGTGAGGGCTACTGCCTGACCTGCGTGGCGTACCCGATCGGCGACTTCACACTCGAGACGTCCGAATCGCCATAGGGTGGTCGGCCGCGCTCGGATATTTCCACACGTACCGCTCTGTCGTGGGTAGCCCATCGCCCCCGTGGCGTGCTCACTGTGTCACAATGGTTAATATCGGGCCATTGGTATCCGGAGTGGAGGGCGGCTAGTTCAGTGGACAGAACGCCTGGTTCCGGACCAGATGGTCGGGGG
>CAYLJD010000051.1:0-16259 GCA_964383875.1 uncultured Halobacteriales archaeon | reverse complement strand
ATGCGCCAGCGGGCGATGATCGCCATGTCGATCGCCTGCGATCCGGACCTGATCATCGCCGACGAGCCGACGACCGCACTCGACGTGATCGTCCAGGACGACGTCCTCCAGGAGCTCGAGGCACTCAAGACTGAACTGGACGTCGCGATGCTCGTCATCAGCCACGACATCAGCGTGATCGCCGAAACCTGTGACCGGATCGGCGTCATGTACGGCGGCAAGCTCATGGAGATCGGTCCGACGACGGAGATCATGCGCGACCCGGCCAACCCGTACACGATGGGCCTGTTGAACTCCTACCCGGAACTCGAAGAGGCCCGGGACCGCCTCGTCGCCATTCCCGGGACGCCACCGTCGCTCCAGGAGCCACCGACGACCTGCCGGTTCGCCGACCGCTGCCCGTTCGTCGTGCCCCAGTGCGAAGAGGCCCATCCACCGTTGTACGAGGTGGACGGCGATCAGGACCACCGCTCGGCGTGCTATCGCATCGACGATATCGGCGAGCTGCGGGCGCAGTCACGGAGGCGCGAGACGTGGATCCACTGATTCGCGCGGAAGGACTCACGAAGCACTTCGGCGGCGAACGGGGTGTCTTCGACCTGCTCCAAGGCCGTGAGCCACGCCCGGTCCGCGCCGTGGACGGGGTGGATTTCGAGATCCAGCAGGGCGACATCGTCGGTATCGCCGGCGAGTCTGGCTGTGGGAAAACCACGCTCGGGAAGCTCCTCGTCCGGCTCTACGAGCCGTCAGCGGGCGAGGTCTACTTCGAGGGCGACCCGTACCGTGAACTGGCCACCAGCGGATCGACAGCTCGGGACTTCCGCCGCCGCGTCCAGATGATCTTCCAGGATCCCTTCGAGAGTCTCAATCCGCGGTTCACCGTGCTCGATACGGTCAGCGAGCCCCTCAAGGTGAACGATATCGGCAGCTCGTTCCCGGAGCGCCGGGAGCGCGTCATCCGCGCGCTCAACGACGTCGGCCTCGAACCCGCGGAAAGCTACCTCGAGTCATTCCCACTGAATCTCTCCGGCGGCGAGCGCCAGCGCGTCTCCATCGCCCGGGCACTGGTCGTCGATCCCGAGGTTGTCATCGCGGACGAGCCCGTCTCGATGCTCGACGCCAGCATCCGGGCCGGCGTGCTCAATCTCATGAAGGACCTCCGGGAGGAGTACGACCTCACCTACGTGTTCATCAGCCACGACCTCTCGCTGATTCGGTACATGTGTGACCGGGCCATGATCATGTACCTGGGAAACATCGTCGAGCGCGGCCCGACGGAGGGGGTGATCACGGATCCGCAACACCCCTACACCCAGGCGCTGCTGAGTGCGGTGCCGTCGAAAGATCCGACGAAGACCCGCCAACGAGCCGAAATCGAGGGCGACATCCCGTCGCCGGAGAACCCCCCATCCGGCTGTCGGTTCCACCCGCGCTGCCCGGAGTTCATCGGCGAGATTTGCGAGACCGAACAGCCGGCGCCTCGGGAGGCCAAACCGGGGCAGCCGGTGACCTGTCACCTCTACGATCCGGACGACACCGACGAGTCCGTGACCGAGGCGGGGGTCACCCAGTAGGGCCGGCCACCCGAGGGCCGACATGTCACCCCGACTGAGCAGCCTGATCGCAAACGCCACACTGCTCGTCGCGATCCCGCTCGGGCTCCTCGCCGCCTACGCCGGGTTTCGGGCCGGGCTCTACCCCTACAGTGCGGTCCCGTTCGTCGGCGTCGGTCTCGTATTAGTGCTGCTCGTCGGCCTCATCGTCGTCCTGCCACCGTTGCGGCGACTCGAGGGTGGGGAGTGACGGACCGGCGGCCGGTCCTCGGAGAGCTGACCGCCTGCCGTGGCGACGCCGAGAGCGCCGTCGAACAACACCAGAAACGAGACGACCAACACCCCGAGGGCGACCCCAACGATCCTCGGGTTACCATCGAAGCCCGTCAGGACTGGCAGGGACAGCCCAAGGAAGGCACACCCGGTCGCGACAGCGATCACGCGTTCGGCGTGCCGGGCCAGATTGATTACTAGGCCCCACAGCCATCTGAGGCCGTCAGCAGGTTCGGCATCACCGACTGATAGGAGTGCGGCCGCGATGGACTCGGCTGGCGGGGGCACTGGTATCCGTCCGTGGGGTCCGTCGGCGAATATACGGTGATGCACCCCGCGGATCGATCGCGAGGTCCCGTTCTCACAGTCACCAAGCTGCCGCCGCGTTGGGTCCTGTACGGGCCGGAATCGGGACACGCCGGTCGGCTGAGCACAACGTTTATGGCAGGATAGTCCATGGGTCGGGAGTATACTCACCCATGGGATGTGGTGACGGACCGCAGGACGACGGGATCTGGGGGCGCGTCCGAGCGTGCCGAACCGCCCCGAACGCGAGCAGTCACCGGCCGTCGGCGGCGGACTCTGGAAGCGACCAGCAGCACAGGCACACATGATGGCACGCACTCCGTAGACCGATGGCCGCACGAATCAGCTGGAAGTACATCGCAGTGCGACTGGTGGCGTCCCTGTTCGTCATCTGGGCCATCGCCAGTGTCGTCTTCATCATGCTGAAAGCGCTCCCTGGGGACTACCTCTCGGTCGTCGCGAGTCCGTCGTCGTTCGAGAGCGAGGGCACCGTCGAATTGCTCCGGCAGCGGTACGGGCTGGACGAACCGCTCTGGAAACAGTACCTGATCATGGTGTCGAACTACATGACGTTCGACTTCGGCTACTCGTTCTCCTCGAACAATCCCGTCATCGACGAAATCGCGTACCACCTTCCCCGCACGTTCGTGCTCTTCGGCGTGGCTCTGACTCTCAACTTCGTCATGGGCGTCCTCGCGGGGATTCACTTCGGCTGGATTCGGGGCTCCCTGACGGACAAGACGGGCTACGTCACCGGCCTGACGGTCTTCTCGATTCCCTTCTTCTGGCTCGCGTGGATGCTGCTGTTGATATTCGGGTATGGAACCTTCGCCTTCCAGTGGTTCCCGACGTCAGCCATGACGACCAAGGGGGTGAACGTGTTCACCTCCGTCGACCTCCTTCTCAACGTCCTCCACCACATGGCACTGCCGGTTGCGGCGTTCGTCATCATCGGCTGGGCGCCCACGATGCTCGTGATGCGGACGTCGATGCAAGAGGTGCTGGGCGAGGAGTACGTCGAGACGGCGCGGGCCAAGGGGCTCTCGCCGACGACAGTCAAGTACAAGCACGCCTCGCGGAACGCGCTCATCCCGGTGACGACCCAGTCGTTCATCGCCGCGGCGTTCCTCCTCGACGGGAGCATCCTGATCGAGACCGTCTTCAACTGGCCGGGGATGGGGCTGTTGTTGATCAACTCGATCCAGCAAAACGACTTCCCCGTCATGATGGCCGTCTTCTTCCTGCTCGGGGTGACCATCGTCGTCATCCGCTTCGTGACCGACATCGCGTACACCTACCTCGATCCGCGGATCCAATTCGGTGAGCAAGCGTGAGCGGAGAAACCAGCGGTGGGTTCGTCGACCGCCACCAGAGCACGATTCGGTCGCTCCGCCGGGGGTGGAACCGGTTCACCCGGCAGCGACTCGGCGTGATCGGGCTCCTCATCCTCCTCGGACTGATCCTGCTTGCGGTGTTCGCACCGTTCGTGGCCCCCCACGAACCGGACTGGGCCGCGCCGGAACGGACGGGGTCGTGTGCGGAGGGCGAGCAGACGCTGGATTGCCTCTCGGAGGCCCAGATCCTCCACCCGGCCCCGCCGCAGTTCGGGGATCCATACTTCGCCCCGCTCGGCACGGACCACCGCGGGTACGACGTCCTCTCCAGGCTGATCTACGGGACCCGCGTCACGCTGTACATCGGGCTGGCCGCCGGATTGCTCGCGTCGCTCGTCGGCATCCCGATGGGCCTGATCAGTGGGTTCTACGGGGATACCTGGATCGACGAGACGATCCAGCGCGTCATCGACGTCGTGTACGCGCTCCCGTTCCTGCCGCTGTTGATCGTCTTCGTCGCCATCTTCGGCGAGTCGACCACCAACGTCATCCTGGCCATCGTGTTGAAGTCCTGGCTGAACAACGCCATCGTGATCCGTGGCGAGACGCTCTCGCTCAAAGAACGGCCCTACATCGAAGCCGCGAAGGTGGCCGGCGCGTCGGACCGCCGGATCATCTTCCGGCACATTCTCCCGAACGTACTCCCGCTCGGATTCATCTACCTGGCCCAGGACGCCGCGGCGGCGATCATCGCTCACGCGTCGCTGGCGTTCCTCGGATACGCGGATCCCGGCGAAATTGCCTGGGGGACGATGCTCCAGTGGGTCCAGGTCCAGGGGGCCTACTACTCCGCACCCTGGTGGGTGATCCCACCGGGGATCATGATCACGCTCATCGCGGCGTCGTTTTACTTCGTCGGGTACAGCCTCGAGGACGTCACCAACCCCAATACCAATGGCTGAACGCACCGCTGACGCACGGCGACATCGATCGGGAAGCGAGGACTTCGTCGAACGCCACCGCGAAGTCCTGTTCGCGCTCAGCCTGCTGGTCGGTGGCCTGATTTTCGCCCTGGGACTGACGTTCCTCGTCATTACGATCGCCGTCGGCACGGAGCCGCCGGGGACACGGTTTGCGACCCAGGGTGACCGGCTGGTGGTCGGCGCTGTCGGGCTAGTGGCGTTCACCCTCGGGTGGCTGGTGATTCGCCAGGGGTTCCGGCTGGCCGGGTGGTAACGCCGCAATCGGTTCCGGCCACGTGGCACAACCAAAGCCCAGTCCCCAACGATCGACGAATTCCGAATCGAGAGGCCCGCTGCCGTCCGGCACCATCGAGGAAACCTTTATGCACGGATGCCCCGTGGCCGGGCCGTAGACGCATGACGTGGGGTACCATACCAATCGATCGACGGCAGTTTGTCGGCGGCGCAGCCGCCGGCCTGGGGGCGGGGCTCGCGGGCTGCGGCCAGCAGGGGGGCCCAGACGGCGATGACGGCCAGGACGGCGACACGCAGACAGCCGAGGACGTCCAGGACGGGGGGACGCTCATCATCGGACAGGGCAACGACCTGCAGAACTGGAATATCCTGGCTGAGGGCAATGCCTTCGGGTTGTTGATCCTCAACCGGATCTACGAGGGTGGGCTCCGGGGCGACCCGGAGACGGACCGGCCGGTCCCGGGGCTCATTCGCGACTGGGAGGTCAACCTCGAGAACTTCGGGACGGACGATCCGGCGATCGTCGGCCACCTGATGGAGGGGCACACCTGGCACGACGGGGAGGAGCTCACCGCCGGCGACGTCGCCTTCACCCACCGGTACATGGAAGAACAGGGGGCTGCGGGTGCCAACCAGACGCCGTCCTACCACGAGAGCGTCCAGGCGGACTCCGACGACGGGTACACGGTGTCGTGGTTCTACTCGCGGGTCGCCGCCAACGCGTTTCTCGCGGCCCTCGGCCCGCCGTTTCTCCCCAAGCACATCTGGGAAGACGTCGCGGACTTCACGCAGTACAACCCCCGGACCGAAGGTGAGGTGATCGGGTGTGGTGCCTTCGAAGTCGGTGAATCCAACGAGGGCGAGTTCTACGAGGTGACGACGCGACCGAAAGAAGAGATCCCGTGGAACGGCCACGAGGACTACCCGTGGCTCCACCCCGACGGCCCCTTCATCGACGGCATCCGCTTCGAGATCTACCAGTCCCAGGCGGCGCTGTTCCAGGGCATTATCGACGGTGAAGTCCACATGGGCAGCGGCATCGGGACGCGAACGCTCAACCAGGCGATCCAGGCCAGCCAGGTCGACAACGTCCAGGTCATCGAAACGTCGGCCCCCGGCTGGGAGATGATGATGTACAACATGCGGCGCGTCCCCCTGGACGACATCGCCTTCCGGCAGTTCCTCTCGAAGACCTACAACCAGCGATGGACGGTCGAAAACCAGCTGCAGAATATCGCCGCGGAAGGTGGCCAGTACCTCGTCGCCAAGCCCTGGGAGTTCTGGCGGCCGCCGGAAGTGGAGACGCTGCTCGCCGACGCAGATTCCGACGACCTCTATGCCCCCACGCAGTACGTCAACGAGCAGATCGCCGACGAGGACATCGTCGAGCCGGTCGACATCCCCGACCTCAGGTACCCCCGAGACGACGCCGAGTGGCCCGTCCCCGACCAGCCGACGGTCGACGAACTCCGGGACTTCCTCCTGAACCACCCGAAGGCCGAACACGACTACAGCCTCGGTCCGGCCGAGTCCGAGGGCGCTGACTCGATCGACGGCCAGGAGATCTACGTCAACGGTGAGCCGATGGGCCAGGCGCACACGAACAACAACGGCCAGCCCGGCGAGGGCCCCATCGAGTTCAACGACTACCCGCCGAATCTGGATCCCCAGGGCTTCGAACGGATGACCAATTGGATCCGGACCGTCAAGTCCGTGGGCGTCCCGACGACACGGTCCACCCAGCCCTGGGCCCAGACCCAGCCGAAAGTCTACCAGGACGAGAACTTCGACGTCATGAACCAGGAGTGGCCCGGGCGACTCTGGCACGTGACGCACCTCACGTGGATGCTCTCGGGGACCAGCGGCAACCTCGACGCGGACAGCACGCAGAGTGCCACCAACTGGAACGGCGCGGGCTACACCGGGGCGGACGAAATGATCGCCCGCCAGGATTCGTTCGTCGAGCCGGACCGCCGCCAGCCGTGGGTCAAGCAGGTCCTCGCCCAGATCTACCACGACCAGCCCCAGACTGTCGCGCTGTACCCCAAGCTGATGTCCACGGTATCGCGTGAGTTCGAGGGATACATTCCCGCCGTCGGCGGCGTGTTCAACGACAGCACGTTCATGAACATCCGGCTGGCCGACGGGTAGCCCGGTGCCCGCCTACGCCGACTCCCGAACGAACTGACGGACCTGCGCGGCGACGCGGTCGGCGGCCCCCGTGTGGCCCGCGTGACCGACGCCGTCGAGTCCGACGAGGTGTGCGCGGCCGAGCCGGTCGGCGAGCGTCTGGATGCTATCGAGGAGGTGGGGCGGACTGTCCTCGCCGTAGAGGAGCAGTGTCGGGATCGAGACTGCCGGATCGGTCGGTATCGGGTTCCGCTCGACGGCACGGACCTCGCGAACGATCGTCTCGGCCAGGTCGACACAGGCCGGCCAGATCGGCAGCGCTTCCACGTCGTCGATGCCGGCGGCTTGGGTGAAAAACAGTTTGACAGCCTCCTGTCGGTCCTCCTGGGCCAGGAGCCCAGCCATCCGGTCAGCCATGGAACCGTCGGTCCGGTCGGCGTCCGTGAGCATCGCCGGCTCGTACAGGACCAGTCGATCGAAGCCGAGCGACTCCGCGGCCCTGAGGCCGATGAGTCCGCCGAACGAGTGGCCGAAGACCGTGGTGGGTCCGTCCACGGTCTCGAGGAGGGCCGCGAGGTCGTCGACGTCGCGGTCGAGGCTGTACGCTTCGGAATCGCCACTCGAGCCACGCCCGCGTCGATCCGGCACGAGGAGGGTGAAATCTGAAGCGAGGTGTTCGCGGAGAAACGCCCAACTGTCGCGCGTGACGCCGGTACCGTGAAGGAGGACCAGCGGGGGGCCAGTTCCCTCGCGGTCGTAGGCGATTTCGGTCCCATCGGAGGCGGTGACAGTGTGCATGGCGAGGCCGTCGGCCCAGTCTCGCATACGGCTTCGGATTCGGCGTCGCTAGAACTCCCACTGGAGGCCGAGGTCGCCGAGGAGGCGGTCGATGGCATCCCGGCCGCCACCGCGAACGTCCTCGCCGTGGGTGAGCAGAATGTCCTCGACATCCAGTCCGGCGAGCGCGACGAGGTTCCGTCGGGCCCTGTCAGTGTCGAGATTGAACCGGTCGGCCGGCGGCGCGAGCGGCCCTGACCACGCGTCGGCCGGCGCGATGTCGCTGTCGCTCCGGACGACGGTGTCGCCGGCGATCAGTAGCTGCCGGGACTCGTCGACGAACGACATGTTTCCGTAGGTGTGTCCGCGCACCTGGATGGCCCGAAAGCCCGCGACCGCGTCGCCGTCATCGAGGCGACGATCCGGTTTCAGACCGGCGTACGTCCGCTGGAAGAAGGCGTGATCGCCGTCCGGAACGACGATCTCGGGGTCGTAGGCCTCGGCGACCTGCGGGAGCGCACCATAGTGGTCCGTGTCCTGGTGCTCGATCACGACGCGCTCGACGCCACCGTGGGCGCCGAGTTCGCCGAGGAGGCGGTCGGCGCTGAGGGCGTACCCGGTGCCGAAGAGGGTCCCGTCGATCAGGTGGCACCCGATGGGTTCGTCGGGTGAGGCCGTCAGGTACGGGGGCAGATCCGGTCGCGGCAGATCGATGCGGACGACGTCGTCTCGGCCGGGTGGCATGTGCGGCGGGTTCGGCGGGCCTCGGCTTACACGTTCGGGACGGCGCCCCACCGGCTGGGCCAGCCACACCCTTCAAGGCGACCGGTCACCCAGCGGCGGATAGTGTACGTCTTCGCGTTCGACCGCGACGATACTGTGGACGTGAATCCACACCACCGGAAGGAGCCGATGGTCCCTCTCGAGTGGGTGCGGTACCTCGCCCACGAGACACCGCACGAAGTGTGGGCGACCGGCAATCAGGCGCTCCGGACGGAAGCCGACATCCCCGGGACAGCCGAAGCACTCCGACGGGCCGACGTGGAACCCGTCGGGGTCGGCCTCGATCGCCGGGAGCGCGTGTTTCTCCTCTCGGACCTGTTTCCCGACGCGGACCGGTACATCGTCGTCGACGACATCGACCTCTCGCACCTCGACGGGTGGGAGCACTACTTTCCCTGGACCTTCGTCGAGGCGGTCCGGGCCGGCGAGCTCGAGGTCGGTCTGAGCGAGCGACTCAGGATGGAGTGATCTCCGCCGGACGGCGTCTCTCCACGGCCGGTCACCCCCTTGCTTTTGCGCGGCCCGGCCGATCCCGCGTCCATGCGCCTCGCGACGTTCGCGGTAGACACGCCGACGGGCGCGATCGAACGGATCGGCGTCGTGCGAGACGAGGCCCTGCTCGACCTCACGGCGGGATACGCTGTGCTGCTCGCCGACGAAGACCGAACGCGGCCCGGGGAGACGGCACAGGCGACGGTACCGCCGGACATGCTCGCGTTCCTCCGGAACGGCCCGAAAGCCATGGCGGCGGCTCGGTCGGTCGCCGATGCGGCCGACTCACTCGCCGACCGCCCGGCACCCCACGGGGCGCAGGTCACCTACGACGTGGACAGCGTCACGCTGCGGGCACCCCTCCCCCGACCCAATACGCTTCGTGACTTCTCCGTGTTCGAAGCTCACGGCAGCGACAAACCGGACGAGTGGTACGAGCTGCCCGCCTACTACAAGGGCAATACCGACAGCGTCGTCCCTCCGGGATCACACGTGGAGTGGCCGGCCTACACCGACCGTCTCGACTACGAGCTCGAACTGGCGGCCGTAGTCGGCCGGGAGTGCCGGGACGTCGATCCCGACTCGGCCGCGGAATACATCGCCGGATACACGATCTTCAACGACTTCAGCGCGCGGGACATCCAGCGCCGCGAGATGGCCGTCGGGCTGGGCCCCGGGAAAGGCAAGGATTTCGCCAACGGCCTCGGGCCGTTCCTGGTGACCGCGGACGCCTTCGACCCGTCGGACGCGCGGATGGTCGCCCGCGTCAACGGCGAGGTCTGGAGTGACGGGAACGCCGGCGAGGCCTACCACTCCATTGGTGACATGCTGGCCCACGCCTCGATGGGGCAGACAGTCCACCCGGATGACGTCCTGGGGACGGGGACCGTCGGCGGTGGCTGCGGCGCCGACCTCGACCGCTGGATCGATCGCGGCGACACCATTGAACTCGAGATCGACGGGATCGGCACGCTGCGCCACACGGTCGGCTAGCCGCCCCGCCACCTGCGGGCTTTTTGGGTGAGCCCCACCCAGAGGGGCCCATGCCCACGGAAGTCGTCGATGGCATCTACGACATCACCTGCCGGGAAGAGCCAAGCGGCAAACGCTACCGGGTGTTTCTCGACACCCGCGAGCCGGCGACGCTGTTCGACGCTGGATTCGCCGAGACGGTCGACGCCGTCCGCGAGAGCGTCGCCGAGATCGGCACCGACCCGGATCGATTGATCGTCACCCACGGCGATCCGGACCACATCGACGGCATGGCGGCCCTCGCCGAGGCGTACGACCTCGACACGTGGATCCCGGTGCAGACGAGCCCCGAGACCGAACCCGACCACCGGTACGGTGACGGTGACAGCGTCGGGCGGTACGTCGCCGTCCACGCCCCGGGGCACGAGCCCGACAACCACGTGCTCATCGACGAGGACGCCGGCGTCGCAGTCATGGGAGACGCCATCTCGGGCGCCGACCAGCGGGGCCTGCCGGCCGGTCACGTCCACCTCCCGCCGGCCGTCTATTCCCAGGATCTCAACCGGGCTGAGGAGAGTCTCACCAGGGTGCTCGACTACGAGTTTGAGGTGGCACTCGTCTACCACGGATCGTCGATCACCGAGCAGGCCCACGCGAAGCTCGACCGGTACGTCAACTTCCCCGGCAAACCGGGGTAGGTCAGCCGCCCATTCGCCGAGCCCCGGATGTCGGTCAGACCGTCGAGTATTACCGGATTCGATCCCTATCGTCCCCATCACCCGTGTGACTGCGATGCGGCACGACTCGCCGCCCGACCAGACATGACTGCCGCCCGCCACGCCGGTCCCGCGATGGTTGCGTTGCTCGTCGCCCTGTCGATCCCGGCGGCGACGGGTGGCCTGAGCGGCGCCGCCGTCGCGAGTCACGCCCCACCCACCGCTGACGCCGGACCGGACCAGGTCGTGCCGGTCGGGTCGAACGTCACACTGGACGCGACGGGCTCGATCGACGTCTCGCACTCCTATTCGTACGTCTGGGTGCTCGTCGACAACCCTGGCAATGACGAACTCGAGGGTGACGAGACGCTCACCCCGACGTTCACGCCGAGCACGACCGGCACGTACCGTGCGACCGTGACAGTCATCGACGCCCAGGGTCGGACGGACTCGGATTCAGTCACAATCGAAGTCGTCGGTACCGCCGCCGGCCGGCCGACACTCAACGCCAGCCTCGGGACCGACACCGTCCGGCCGGACGAGCGCACAAACCTGTCAGTCACACTCCTCAACCGGGGCACCATCGACCTGCGATCGATCGACCAGCCGGCCTTCACCGACCGACTCGGCACCGCACGGGGCCTGAACGTCTCCATCGGCGGCCCGGACAGCCCGCTCCGTGTCCGCACCGGGCACTTCGGCATCGGCTCCCTTGCCGACGGGGACGCGACGACGCTCTCGGTCCCGGTTGTCGTGAACGAGCGAGTCCGACCTGGTACCTACCGCGTGCCCGTCAACGTCTCCTACGCCTACACGCCGTGGATCGACCGCTCGGGCAACGAAACGACCGAGCGGGCAGACCGGACATTGTCGGTCGATCTCACCGTCGACGCAGCACCGAGATTCCGGGTCGGAAATGTCTCGAGCGCCCTCCGCGTCAACGACACGGACACTGTCCAGGTGACACTCGAGAACGTCGGCCACGCGACCGCGACCGACACGACCGTTCGGCTGTCGTCCTCGAATCCGGCGATCGGATTCGGAACCGCGGGCGCAGCCACGCGATTCGTGGGCCGGTGGCCAGCCGGCGAAACCCGGACAGTCGCGTTCGAGGCGACGGCAACCGACACTGCCGTTCCGCAGCCGTATCCACTGGCCGTCGCCGTGACGTGGGACGATGGCGACGACGTCCACTCGCAGACCCAAACCGTCGGCGTCGAGCCGCTCCCGGAGGGGTCGTTTTCCCTGGAATTCGCCGGGTCTACACTGGCGGTCGACAGCACGGGGCGTGTCACCGGCCGTCTCACAAACACGGGTGACGAGCCCGTGGAGAATGTGGTCGTCAGTCTCACCGATCGGCCGCAGACGTTCGTCCCCCGCACGACCGAGCAGCTCGTGGGGTCGCTCGATCCGGGCGAGACAGCACCGGTCGACTTCGCAATCGACGTGCGTGACGACGCGTCCGCCGGCCCCCACCAACTCGGTGTCGTGGCGCGCTACCGGACGGCCGACGACACACAACGCCAGAGTGCGCGCATGGATCTGCGCGCCACTGTCGAGCCGAAGCGACCCGCGTTTCGGGTGTCGGCCGACCGAACGTCTATCGTCGCCGGTGAGACCGGGCCGTTCACCCTCTCGGTGACCAACACGGCCGACACGCCGTACCGGGACGTCACGGTCCAGGCGTTTCCCGGCGGCCCGCTCACGGCCCCCGATGACCAGGCCGCGATCCCAGTCATCGAACCGGGCGAGACGGCCACCGTCGACCTGACAGTCTCGGCAGCAACCGCCCCCGCGCCTCGCACGTACGCCCTCTCGCTCGACGTCCGGTACGACAGCGAGGGCGAAACCCGCATCGCCGGGACCTACCGCGTCCCGGTGACAGTCGCGTCCCAGCCGGACGACGGTGGGAGCGGGTTCCCACTCGGGCTCATCGCCGCCGCGGGAGCCCTCGCCGTCGGCCTCGCGTGGTACGGCTGGCGCCGACGTCGTCAGTGATGCCCGGTCCACTGGCCGACCGGAGCGCGGCGGCTGGTCGGCTCGATCAGCTGTCCCCCTCGTCGGGATCTCCCAGTTCACGGGCGTCGAACTCGCCGTCGAGGTACGCCTCCCCGCGGTCTGTGAGTCGGTAGACGCCCCGACCGACCTTCTGCGTGAGGCCGGCGTCCGTCAGTTTCCAGAGCCGCTGGTTGATGTACTGGTTGTCGAACTCGATGCGGTCGTCGTTGGCGATCATGGAGGGCTGGGCGTTCCCGACCACCGCCAGATACTCGAGAATTCGTTCGTCCGCCTTTGTCATCCAATCAGCGGACAATCGGACCGGCATACAGCGATTGCGACAGCAGCGGTAATCATAGCGCACCACAAGAATTGTGTGGCGACATGATCCACTTTTGCCGCTATGTCTATTAGAGGTATACCAGTATTCATCTCCCCTAACATCCCGCGTGCCGGTCGCGAGACGCGCCGGCTGCTTTCGGTGCCCGATCTGCTGTCGGTCGTCCCCGCTCGCAACACCCCGGGCGGGCCTGCGCCTGCGTGACCGTCCCGTCGGCGGGAAGTCCGATTCAGTGGGACGGGACCGCTGCTTCGCGTCGGGTCCGACCACGAGTGTTCCGGACACCCCCGCGGGCGAGAGTTTAAATCACAGTGCGGGGGCATCCGGTGGCGTTCATGAACGCGATCGGGCGGCATTATGGGGGAGCGAAGAACCTGGCGAACGATCCATCGACGGCAGGTGGATCGCGCGAACTCGACGAGGGTTCGTCGGACTCGACAGCGGCAGCACTGCCCGGGCACCCGACGTGTCCCGAGTGCGGGACGCGGACCGTTGCCGAGAACTACGAGCTGGTCTGTCGCCACTGCGGATTAGTCGTCTCGGAGCGACGCGTCCAGCGCGGTCCGGAGTGGCGATACGACGACACATCGCCGGCCGGACGGGGTGGCCGTCGGTGTAATGGCGCGCCGGCACGAGCCTCGCGAAACCCGGGCTGGGCCCGGACGATGATCGGCACCTACGCCGAGCGGGAACGAGCCTCCTCGCCTGCCGTCGGATTCCACCGGCTCGAACGCCTCCACACGCAGGCGAGCGACTACGAGACGGAGGTGCTCAACCACGCCATTCCGGAGATCAAACGGGTGTGCAGCGCGCTCGATCTCCGGGGCGATACTGTCGGGCGGGCCTGCGGGATCTTTCGCCAGGCCCGGTCGGCTGGGTACTTGGAAAATCGACGCATCGAAACGGTCGCGGGCGCGTCGGTGTACGGAACCTGTCGCGAGCACCGCATCCCCCGGCTGCCCGCGGACGTGGCGAGCGTCCTCCGGGTGACGGCGCAGGACCTCGCCGGCTCGACGACGCCCGTCGACGCGATGTTGCGGGCGTTCCGTGGCCTGTGCAAGGCTGACGGGGTCACGGTACGGCCGTATCCGCTGACGCCACTCGAGTACGTGCCGCGATTCGCGTCCACGCTCGACCTCCCGGCGCCGACCAGACGTCTCGGACGGGCCGTCGCGACCGCCGCAGTCGAGTCTGGCGCCGCCCCGAACCGGGCACCCGGCTGCGTCGCGGGCGCCGCACTGGAACTGGCCATTGTGTCGACCGGCTGTGACTTGACCTACGTTGCGGTGGCCGACGCGACCGGCTATGCCGTCGAAACCCTCCGAGACGTCCGCCAGACCCTCGAGGATTCGGTCGCCGTCGAAGAAGCGATCGGGAACAGTCGACTCGGTGTCGCATGAGGCCGGCGCCACACGGAGCCCGACGCCACAGGAACGCGGCGCGAGAAGGTGGGCGGACCCGCCGGCGTATTTATCCCCCCACTCGCAAACGGCTGTCTGCCATGGGCAGGGGCCTGACAGCCGTCGTCGATCGAGTGAGTCCCACTCCCGCGTCGGGCACGCGGTCCGACCGCGGGCAGGCCATGATGGTCGGGGCAATCCTCCTGTTGCTCCTGTTCTCGACGGCGTACGTCGCGGCACAGGTCCAAGTCGCACCGGTCGTGCAGGCAGACACCGAACAACGCCACGCCCGCCAGCTCACGTCTGACATGCAGCGCCTCCAGAGCGATTTGATCAAGGTCGCGGCCACGGGGCAGCGGCAGGCCCACACGATCCAGATGGGATCGCGGTATCCGTTCCGGATGGTGCTCCTCCACCCACCCGATCCGTCCAGTGGCTTGTTCAACCGCCACGAGCTCGCCATCCGCCTGGACAACGTTCGGGCGGTCGACGACGAATCGGCGGACTTCGTCGACGGTCGCTCACTGGCCTACACATCGACGTCGCTGAATCTCCAGCCGCAGTACTACGAATTCGACGCGGCGCCGGTCGTTCACCTGGAACACGGGACGCTGTACGCGGAGTACGCCGACCACCGCGAACTGTCATCGGCCAGTGGACTCGTGGACGGTCGACAGATCAACCTGGTGGCACTCGAAGCGGACGTCGACTTCACGACGAGTCGGCCGATCACCGTCCAGCAGGTTCCCCTGAGTGCGTCGGCGGAGATCATCCGGATCCAGGACACCGGGTCGCCGATCGAATTCCGTCTTCAGACCAGCCAATCACTCGCCATGTGGCGTGACGTCCTCGGGAGTGAGATCAGCGAGACCGAGGACGACGGGCGCTACGTCGACGCCGTGTCCATGGACCGATCGACAGACCCGAATACGCTCGTCGTGCGCATGGTCCCCGGCGAACAGTACCAGCTCAACATGGCCAAAGTCGGGATCCGGCGGGGCGAGGAAACCGGATTCGCCACGGAGCAGGTGCCCGCCCCGGCCTACCTCACGTCCGTCTCCAGCTCGACGCCCGTCATCGGTGAATCACAGTCAATGCTCCTGACTGTCCAGGTCCGCGACACCTACCACAATCCAGTCCCGTCGGTCCAGGTCGACGCCGACGCGGCCGCCGGCCGGATCGCGGGCGACGCGGTCGAACTGTCCGATCACGCCGGGTTCGCGACGTTCCGGTACGAGGCACCCGAGGTGTCCGGCTCGATCGCCGGGCAGCCAGCCCGATCGGATACGGTGACAGTCAGTGTCGATGGCCGGACCGGCGCCCGGTGGACGGTCGAATACGACCTGGACGTCCAGAACACCCACTCGAGTGGCGAGTGAGGGGTGGCGCTGACCCCGGTCCCCCGCTGGCCCTTTTTGTAGGCCCACGGGGCAACCCGGGGCTATGAGCGCCTCGACGTTTCGGGCGTCGCTGCACGACCGCACGACTCGATCCCTGCTCAAGGGGCACAAACGGGAGGAGGAGGCCCGGCTGGTGGTCGAAGACGGCTACGACATCGTCGACCGATACTGGCTGGATCGCGACTTCGCCCACGCCGTAATCCTCGAACACCCGGTCACCCGAAATCCCCAGTACCACGTGGTCGAACCCCAGCTGTCCGAACACGAGCGACAGCTCCTCGCCCAGCTCAAACAGGACATCCGCGACCGGGTCCTCCATCGGATTCCCCCGGACGTCGATGACCCCGTCGCAACACTCCGGGAGCAGGCCCGCGACAAGATTTCCCACCTCCCGGCCTACGACATCGAGGACGCCGAATTCGAGCGCGTGATGTACTACATCCGGCGGGATCTCCTCGGTCGCAAGAAGATCGAGCCGCTGATGTGTGACCCACACCTGGAAGACATCTCCTGTAACGGCATCGACCGGCCGATCTACGTCTACCACCGCGACTTCAACGACCACCTC
>CAYLJD010000050.1:0-16429 GCA_964383875.1 uncultured Halobacteriales archaeon | reverse complement strand
CCCGCCCAAATCGATGAGTCCTATTCACGATCCCCAGTCGACTGCCGTCGAACAACTCGAGCGGTTTGGTTTGAGTTCGTACGCTGCACGGACGTTTGTTGCGCTCGCCAGTCTGGGGACGGGAACAGCCAGAGACGTGAGTCAGGTATCCGAGGTCCCCCGAACCCGCGTGTACGATGCCATCGACGAACTCCACGACCGCGGCCTCGTCGATATCCAGCAATCTTCGCCGAAGCAGTTCTGGGCCATCTCGGCCGAGACCGCGAGTCGAACATTCGAGCATGAACTCCGACATCGCACGGACCTCCTTCGGACGGCGCTGAATGAACTCGAAGTGGCCGAGCGGCGATCGGAACAGCGCGGGGTTTGGACGGTCGATGGGCAATCGGCGGTCACGGAGCGAGTGCTGGAATTCTTCGCGAGCGCGGAGACGGAGATCGTCTACATGACCGTCGAGGATCTACTCTCCGAGGACCTGATCGAGGCGTTAGGTGACGCGGCCGATCGAGGGATTTCGATAAACCTCGCGGGCGTCTCTCCAGAGGTCCAAGCGCGCATTCAGGATGATATCCCCGGCGCGACGATGTTCGAGTCGTTGTGGGTGTGGTCGGATACCTCCGCTGGCCGGCTCATGATGGTTGACGGCCAGAAAACGCTCGTGAGTGCACTCGTCAACGGCGAAGACGCACGCCCTGCCGACCCCCGCTCGGAGACCGCCATCTGGGGTGAGGGTGAGACGAACAGCTTGGTCGTCGTGCTGAAAGCGATATTCACGTGGCGACTCGAGATGGCCGACCAAAATGACTCTAGCAACAACACAGACTGGCGGTAGCATAGGCATCGGAAGCAGAATACGACCCAATCGTGGTGGCACTAATGTCTGATATTCGACATGACCGTGATGGAACTGCCACAGGTACCGGTGAGGCGACCAAGGGTGAATTTGAGTGGTCAGCAGTGGCCCCGAGCACGGCGGTTGTCGAGACGATCGCCTCTGCGGCCGATTGTGACCCCACGGAACTCGATCCATTGTACAATGCAATCGACACGGACGCTCTCGACAGACTCCTTGATTCGGGAGAACCAAACGGTATGACCACCGTTACATTCCGGGTAGGCGGATACGAGGTGACGGTCCAACGTGGCGGGACGGTCATCGCGCGACCGATTGAGACGGCAACGGAACCGGAGTAACTGGCGTTGAGAGTCAGGCGGCCGAATTCTGGCGCTAACCACGTTGCCCCGTACGATTACGGGTGGGCCGGCGACTCGGCGGTTAGTTCGTCCAGAATGCGTTCGATTTGTTCGTCTGGCTGATATCGGACGGTCCCCTCGGTGGTATCGAAGTCAACGACGCCAACTTCGGTCAACTTTGGTAGATGAACGTGGTGTAACTGGATGGCGAGTTCCTCCCGGTCTATCTGTTGGTCGTGGGGACCCGACTCGCTATCGCTGAGTGCATCGATGAGATCGTCGATTGTCGTTTGCCCATTCGTTTCATGCCGCAGATGGTGAAGTGCCTGCCGTCGGCGCCTATCCGCCGCGAGAGGCACCAACGTTTCGAGACTTCGTTCAGACATGGTACTCGTGAAACCAGCCCTAACTACATGAAGTAGTGATATTTTAACAGCGAGGGATTTTTTATTAAATGAGTTACAGTGATTTGGGGAGCCTGTCCAGAACTGCAGTCGTTGTGTTGAATTCGCCGACGAGCGATGCCCCACCGGCGGAAGCCGGACTGAGGACACTCACGATTCGGGACAGTCAACTTATGAGGAGGGGGCCAAGCCAGGAGCAGCGACCGAGGATCGATGGCGCGGCCCGCTCCCCGTCGTGCTGGACGCCGGCGGGACGGTCCCGTGCCTCTGGTGGGACGATCCCGAGTGGAGCTTCGTCGTCAGGGAGGCGCTGGGGCTCGGTCGACCGACGAGAACTGCGTGACCCACCACGCTCCGGCGGGCGACGCTTGGCTGTGTTGCCCCAAGATGTCGTGGGAGGACGTTGACCATCTCGTTCTGTAATATCCGAAACTGTACCACGGTAGGCGACGTACCGTTAGTGTCAGGAGATGCGGTGTTCGCTCACGTCAGTTGTTGTGCAGTACTGACATTCATCCGTGGCCCCCTCGAGTGTCTCACCACAGCGACGGCATTCGTATACAACATGCGGTTTGCGTGAACTCGGGCGAAGGGCTGAGACCAGCGAGCGAACCGGAATCATGCACTCACCCGCCTTCGGGTTTGGACCCGTTCTCCGCTCGTCTCGGATCGGTCGTTCCCGAGATCGATCCCCAGCCGCACCGGTCTCGGCCAGCCAGTTCGTAGTGTGGTTTGGTTCATGGATCTAGGCGCAATTTCAGTCTCCCCCGCTCAGCGTGACCCGGATTCCCCGGTGGGTGATGTGCATAAACGTCACTCGGCCCTCGCCGTCGTAGCTCAGCCGGCCCCGGGAGCCATCTTCGTTGATCGTATCGGAATTTTTGTCGTCAACGATCACGTCGTAGCTCGACCCGAGCGCCGAGAGATAGTGCTGTGTCACCCGTCGCACTGTCGTCGAGTCAGCCGACTCGTCGAACGTGGCCGGCTCCCACTCGACTGCCTCAGTGTGTTCGTCGAAGGTGATCGTCTCTTCGAGCGACCCACCGCTCGGGTTGAAGTGGGTGAGGTCTGTACTCGAGAGTTCTTGCATCGTTATGGTGCGCTCGTTGGTGAGGTTTGCCACCAGTCGTGTCTCGTCGGCCACCCCGTCGCCATCCCTGTCGGTACATTCCGTTCGGAACGCGTCGTCGTCGTGCCAGCCGTGGTAGCTGTCGCCGTTGGATTCGCTGTAGTAGAGCGTCAGTGACACGAACTCGCTGTCACACGGCTCGCCACCGCTCACCTCCGAGCCTTTGCGGAGGTGTAGTTCCAGTTCTCGTGGGCCGTTGTCCACGTACATCGCCCACTGGAGGTTGTTGAAGGACGCGGCGTCGGTGTCGTCCGGGGCCAGGATGATCGTAAAGTTGCTCAGGCCGTGGTCGTTTGAGAGCCCCCGGATTTCGACGGCGTTCCCCTCGTTCGGCATCTGGAAGGGGCCGGTGGTTCCCCCCGCCGTCAGCTCGAGCGTGACCGACTCCGTCGCGTGGTCGACGGTGACGTCGCCGCCGGAACGCGACCGAAAGTACTCGGCCCAGCCCTGGTAGTATTCACTTTGGACGGTCACCGTAACCAGCCCTTGCTCGACCGGATTCCGATACGGCGGGCCATCCGTGCCGTACTGTTTCGAGGCGTTGGGGTAGGCCGCCATCGGGACACCGACACGTTCGGCGTCGCTCGTCGTGGGGCCGCTCACGTGGCCATCACCCAGGACCCGCACCAGCGGCATAGTGAGCGTCTCGTCCTGGTAGACGATCGGCGGTGGCAGCACCATCGCCGATGAATTTCCCTGCGCTTTCCACACCCCGCCCGCTTGGTACCCGACGACCGTCCCGTCGTTCTCGTACCGAAGTGTCCCGAGATCCGACCGATAGAGCTCCTCGACGCCGGCGTCCTCGTCCTCAGGTGTGTGTGTCACGCGGATCGAGCCGGCCTCCTCAAGGACATCGTATCGCCCCGTTCGGGAATCAGCGAGAGCGACACGGACACTGTCCGCATCGCCGAGGGCAACCGGCGCACTTTGTGAGGCAAACGACACCAATGCCCCCTCCGCGCGCTCGATGGTGGCACTTGTGCGGGAGTCCTCGAGCGACCCGCCGCCGATCATGACGACGAGCCCCAGGCCGAGGACCGTCAGCCCGAGCAGTACGACGATCGCCAGCACGTTCGACTGAGCGCGCCGCCCGCTGGCCGTGGTCTGTGCCAGGCGGGGCTTCGCCGTAACGATGCCATCGTCTGTGCCAGCCAACCGACGGACGGTATCTCGTTTCATGGGTGGGAAATGTGGGTGGCGATCGGTCGCGGCTTCGACGCCCAAGGGCCATCGAGTGAGTGGTGAGTGCCGCGACTGACTCGCCCGTCAGGGAACTGTGGCGGACCCGAGCGTCGACGATTGGTCGGTCTCGCTACTCGACCACACGACGCGGATGTCGTCACCGGAGTCCAGATTCACGTCCGGTTCGGAGATCGTCTCCGAATCTCCAGCTGCGATGGTATCCGCCCACGAAGCGAACGACGTTTCCCGGGTGTCGGAAACCACGACCGCGACGCGACTGGCGTCGATCTCTTCACCGCTCTGGTGCGTGATTGTCACCGCATCGTTGTCGCCGGTATCGAAGCCGTCTCCGCCGTCGTCGAAATCGAAGGTGAAGCTCGCCTGCGGCGATTTCTCAACTGTACTCCCTAATCCGAGGACGAACGACGCGATGACCGCGGCAAGTATTACCGTCACTGCCACCATCAGAATGACGCCGATGACCGGCGACACCGCCTCGTCGTCCGTGCGTAGTTGCTGTAGCTTCATGCGTTCTCCGTGACCCGGGCGCACGCGACTGGGGACATCCACCTGCACGTCCCGTCGCTCTCGGACACGCCAACTCCTGTCGGCCGTGACCCCGTCGGTGGCTCGGAACACGTGGCTTGCGTTGCTCCCGATTGGACATTGTTAAGTTCCCAATTACCGTGAAAAGGTTACCATTAACGTCTATATCCGTACTGATTCACCGAAAGTTCCGTTCATATTCACTACCGACTAGTATTCGGTGACCACATACCGACCTTATAACAACGGTGGTGTCTGGCCGTCTGTATACTTGAGATGCACCGAATCTCGATGTACCCTCGCTCAGTGCTGGGGGAAGACCGACTAGCCGCGTACCGACACTGGAGGACCGAGAATGCCTAATCCACTCGAGACCGGGATCTCGGCACTTGACCGCAAACTGGACGGTGGACTCCCGCCGGGAAGTCTGGTCGCCTTGAGCGCGTCCCCCGCCAGCCAGTCCGAACAGGTCATCCGCGATCTCTCGACGGCTCGCAAGACGTTACTACTCACGACGCGGCGGCCACGGGACGCCGTCGAACGCTCGCTGGCCCGTCGAGGGCTCCCACCGGAGAACATCGCGGTGCGAAAGATCGACCCGGTGAACTCGACCGACGATGTACTGTCGTATGTTCGCGCGCTCGACACGCGCACGAACCTCGTCCTCGACCCGATGAATCCGATCGAACAGCTCCATGAACAGGACTACGTCCAGTTCGTCAGCACCCTCCAGGACGGCATCCGCCAGAAGGAGAGTGTCGCCGTTTTGCACTGTCTGACGGGAGAGACCACCCCCGAGAACCGTGGCGTGACGGAATACATGGCAGACGTCGTGTTCGAGCTGTCGACGGACGTCAACGGCGAGAACATCGAGAACCGGTTGGTCGTGCCGAAGTTCCGAGACGGCCACCCGTTCAAGGAAGTCCTGAAGCTCGAACTTCGAAACAAAGTCGCCGTGGACACCAGCCGAGACATCGGTTAGCCGCAACGTTTCTCCCACACGTGGGGCTCCACCCACTCCGAAGAGGCTGGCACACCGGAGCGTCTCGAGGTCGAGCGTGCTCCGCACATGCCGACCACCTGTCTGGCTGCGTATGTCCGCCGTGGATTGCCTGGTCCAGCCAGGTTATTGGCTCATTAGGCCGCTCGAAGCCACGGAATAACAATCCATGCATCTCTCGCATCGGGGCTAAAGCGTGCCACTTGGTTGCGGGATGTGTTCCGTAACCTACCAATAACAGGTGCGCGGACCGAACCATGGGATCGACACACCGGACGCCATCGACGTCAGCACAGGTTCGAAGACACCGCAGGGGATCGAACAATGGCGAGTGAGCCATCCGAGTCCCGTCCCCCGCATGTGGCGCTCGCGTCCCCTGATGCCGACACCGACCCGTCGCCCCACGGCGAGCACAGCTGGTTGTCGTTCCTCAGTGAATACGGCATCCGCGGCCCCCACCGTGAGTCCAGCCAGCCCGAGGAGCGCATTGGAGACCATGATCCGGTCGCGCGTCTACTCGAATCCGAGGACATCTCCCCGGCAGCCGCTGGCGACCCACAATCGACGCCGGTGGACTGGTCTCGGGTCGACTACGATCCGGCCGCGTATCTCCCCGGCGACGTCGACGCTGACTCACCGGATACCAGCGACGACGCCGGGCTCCCGGACGCGATTAACGAGGCCATCGACGACTGGCTCGACACCACCCCGGTGACGACGGATGTCTACACGTGGGAACACTTCAAGTGGGAGTATTACTACGACGAGAACGGTCGCCGCCCCAGAGCCCAGAACGGGGATGCGGAACCGTTCGAGCCGTCGGAGTACCTCTCGTTCGAACCGACTGAGACCAGCGATGTCCTCGGTGACGGGGCGGCGAACGCGGCTGCCCTTGCAGATCTGGTCGACGAACGCACGGTCAACGTCAACGCTGATCTCGACGAGGACGACTTCTTCTCGTCGCCCGACGGCGAGGTGACGATGGCGAACCGATATGACCTCGAAAAAGCCGTTCCGATGGCGAAAAAGCCACACTTCGAAGAGGTCGAACGGTACTGGGTCGACAAACCCTACGCGTTCGTCATCATCTTCTACTCTGTCACCGAAAACGAGGAGAAGTACTACCTCGTCGACCCCTACCTGAACGAGATCGAGGACGAACTCCGGGACTACATCGCCGGGAAACTTCGCACGGCAATCAGGTACTCCGACGACAGTTACATCGTGGACGGCACGAGTGAGGAGCGCAAAACCGTCATTGAACACGAAGCCCGCCGACTGCTCGCCCGATACGACCTCGCTGACCAACCAGGCAACACCGAAAGCGTGCTCTCCAAACTCGGCGCACTGGTGGACCGGGACGGTGGGGGCACTGAGTCACGCGCACCGACCACCGGCGTGGGCCTTGCGGGGACCATGGCCCGACCCGAACCCGCCATCCTGGCGGAGGACCCCGGAACCCTCTCCGAGTACCAGGTTGGGAAGATCCTCTACCGCCTCAAACGCGACTTTATCGGATACGACCGTATCGACGGTATCAAACGGGACATCAACGTCGAGGATATCTCCTGTGACGGCTACAATTCTCCGGTGTTTGTCTATCATACCGAGTATGAACAACTTATCACGAACGTCTCCCACGGCGAATCCCAGCTCGATAACTTCGTCATCAAGCTCGCACAACGCTCGGGAAAGGGCATTTCGAAACGCGAGCCACAGGTCGACGCCACCCTCCCCGATGGCTCTCGCGCCCAGTTGACACTCGGCCGGGAAGTCTCGGACCACGGCACCAACTACACCATCCGCCAGTTCAACGATGTCCCCTTCACGCCGGTTGACCTCATCAACTGGAACACCTTCAGCCTGGACCAGATGGCGTTCCTCTGGTTGTGTATCGAGAGCGAGAAATCGGTCATGTTCGGCGGTGGTACGGCCTCTGGGAAGACCACCAGCCTCAACGCGGTCTCGCTGTTCATCCCGTCGACTTCGAAGATCGTCTCGATCGAGGACACGCGCGAAGTCGAACTCCCCCAGCGAAATTGGGTAGCGAGCATCACGCGTCCCTCGTTCACCGACGATTCCGCGGGTGATGTCGACGAGTTCGATCTCCTCGAAGCGGCGCTCCGACAGCGACCGGAGTACATCATCATGGGCGAGGTCCGTGGCGAGGAGGGCCGGACACTCTTCCAGGTGATGTCCACCGGCCACACCACGCTGACGACGTTCCACGCCGACAGCGTCGGGGAGGTGATCAAGCGCTTCACGACGGATCCAATCAACGTCTCCAAAACGATGTTCACCGCCCTTGACCTGGTCTCGATTCAAACCCAGACCCGGGTGGGCGGCCGGAAAGTCCGCCGGAATCGCGGCCTCACGGACGTCAATTACTACGACCCCGAAGACGACGAGATCAACGTCCAAGACGTCTTCGAGTGGCGCGCCGAGACCGACGAATTCGACCAGCTAACCCGCTCGAACAAACTCGCCGAAATCAAGTTCGACCGCGGCTGGGACGACGACCGGCTTGAACGGGAACTCTTCGAACGCAAGGTAGTTCTCGCGTACCTGATCGACAACGACCTCAACGAGTACGCCGACGTCGCCGCGACAATCCAGGCATTCATCAATGACCCCGATACCATCCTCGCACTCATCGCTCGCGACCAGCTCGACTCGAGTCTGGCTGACCTCCGGGGCATGGAGAGTGTCATGATCGACGTCGAACCGGAAAAAGAGGCCCTCGTCCCGCGCCCCGATTCGTGCGAGACCGCCACGACAGACGTCCAATCCGTTCTTTCCCGGGCAGCCGAGACCCTGCTTCCGGCATACGAAACCAAGGAACCCAGCCCACTGGTGAGCGCCCTCCCCGACGCCTCATCCGTCGACACGAAGACAACCGAGGCACCGGGATCGGCACCCGACACCACGGGCGAGGCCACCGCCAGTGACACGAACGGCTCCGCTGCGAGAATCGACCCGCAGCTGACGTCGCTCATCCCCGGGTCCGGCCCAGCGGCTTCGGACTCGGCTGAGGAGCAGTCCACGGACGACGCGGTCCCGCGGGATGGTGACTGGCTCGCCGACCGAGGGAGCGGACTCGAGAGTGCCGTTGACCCGGATGACACGTCGGACGAGGGGGAGTGATCGGATGATCTACGCCTACGCAGTCTGCTTGCTCGCCCGGTCGAACGCCGAGCTCAACGAACGGAATATCACCAGTGTCCTCGAGGCCGCGAACGTCTCCGTTGAGCGCTCGCGAGTGAAGGCCATCGTCGCCGCCCTCGAAGGTGTCGACATCGCGGCCTCGGCCGACAGGCAGAGTGGAACCGCTAAACCGCGTCAGACGACGGTCGAGCCCGGTGACCGGGCACCGTCCGCTGCCATCAACACGATCGACCCTGACGCGAGCGGGGGATCGTAGATGGCCTCGACCGCTCTCGAAGACTGGCGTGAGCGCCACGTCGGCACAGGTGGCGGCGGGGCCATCATCGCGGACACCTTTTACCCGCTCTACGATCGGCTCTTCGACGCCGATGACGAGTTTGTCAAGACGACCGAACAGAAACTGGCTGAAGCCCGCATCGCTGATACTGTCGAGGAGTATCTCGCGCGGGCACTCGGTGTGGGCGTCATCGCCGGTCTCGTCCTTTGGCTGGTCGGCCTCGCGTGTGGCTACCTCCTCGTTGCCACGGGGATCGTCGAGATCGGGACGATCATCGGCATCGACCTCGGCCATCCCGTGCTCCAGGGGCTCGTCACCGCGCTCAAGGAACCAGCGATGGTCCTCGGCGCCGGGATCGTCTTCGGGTTGGTCGGCTTCGGTATCGGCTTCGGCGCTCTCGTCGCCCTCCCCTACACCCGCGCAGGCGCCCGCCAACGCGAGATCGATCTCCTCCTCGCTGACGCCGTGTCGTACATGTACGCTCTCTCCATCGGCGGGATGAACCAGATCGAGATTTTGGAAGCGATGGCGAAGGCCGACGACACATACGGTGAGGTCGCGCTCGAGTTCCAGAGCATCATGCAGGACACGGAGTATTTCGATGCAGACTACCGGACGTCCATACGGAAGCAGGTTGATATGACCCCCAGTGACGAACTCTCGCAGTTTCTGACGGACATGCTCGCGATCATCAACAGTGGGGGGAGCATGGAACAGTTCCTCGCGGACAAGAAGCGCACGCACATGCGGTCGGCCAAACAACACCAGGAGCGAGTCCTCGACACGCTCGAGCTGTTCGGCGAGATGTTCATCACCCTCTCGCTGTTCCCCCTGTTACTGATCATCGTCATCGTGATCATGGGCATGCTCGGCGAAGCCTCAGCGACGTTGCTGTATCTCACCGTCTACGGGTTGATTCCGGTCATCGGCCTCGGCTTTCTCGTCCTGGTATCGATGGTCACGACCGACGAACCGGGCAGCGGCTACCTCGAAGAAGCCAGCGAGGACTGGCGAACCGGCCGAGCCCAAGCGGAGACGAGTTTGTTCCGGTTCCTTCGGGTCGACGAGCCCCACGCCCCGTTTCGAGTCTTCGAGAAGGTCAGAAGCGGTGAGTTTACCCACCAGCTGCGCTCGACGCTGCGACAGCCACACGTCTATTTCAGACAGCACCCGTTGCATACCTGCTTTGTGTCCATCCCCGCGGCCGTGACGCTCGTCCTTGCGGGCGTACTGGCCGGTGCGGTACCGACCTCGTATTCGGGGTTGGTCGCCAGTCCGGTGTGGGGGACCGTGTGGTGGGTCTACCTCCCGTTGTACCTCGTCCTTATCCCGCTCGCGGTCTTCTACGAGTGGAACCTGCGACACCGATACGGGATTCTGGAGACGCTCTCGGAGGACCTCCGCAAACTGGCGGCGGTGAACGACACCGGCATGACGCTTCTCGAGTCCGTCGGCACCGTCGGCAGGACCTCCTCGGGCAAACTCTCCGACGAGTTCCGGACGATCTACATGAAGGTCAACTACGGGATGAGTATCAACGAGGCTCTCTACGACTTCAACAACCGGTACCACATCCCCCGCCTGGCCCGGACGGTCAAACTCGTAAGCAAGGCACAGTCAGTGTCGAACGAGATCCGTGCCGTCCTTTCAACGGCGGCGCAGGCCAGCGAAAATCAGGACGAGATTGACCGCGACCGACGAGACCGGACACGCATGCAGGTTGCCGTCATCGTCATGACGTTTTTGACGCTGCTTGCGGTCATCGCCATCCTGAAAACCCAATTCCTGAACACCATGGGTGACCTCTCGACATCGTCCGGTGACGGCAGCGGTCTCCCTGGAGGGTTCGGTGGATCGATGGATATCGAGCTGATTTCGCTGTTGTTCTTCCACGCGCTGACGATACAGGCCGTTGTTTCCGGCTTGATTAGTGGGTACATGCGTCACGTCAGGCTGCTCGCCGGGGTCAAGTACATCCTCGCGATGCTGACGATGGCGCTCGGCGTGTGGGTCCTGGTGGGGTGACCCACGATGGACACCCCACCCCCACACCCCCGTCGCGGACAGCTCTATCTCGATATTATCGTCGGGGTCGGCGTGTTCGTTCTCGCCATCGCCTTCGTGCTGTCGTTCGCCCCTGGACTGTTCACGTCCTTCGCCGACGATCCAAGCCGTCCGCTCGTTACCGACCGAACCGCGGATCGGCTGTCGGGGCCCATACTCGGGACAGACACCCGCCCGTCGGGATTGAACGAGACGTGCGTCAGCGCCTTCTTGACACAATCGGGATCGGTGTGTGAGATCGACACTGATCGCTCGCTCACGAGCCAGGTCGGCATCCGACCGATATACCGACTCAACGTCTCCCTCGCGAGACCACAGGCGGACGCACATACTCGGGCGACGCTGTGTCTCGACGGCGGTACTATCGTATCGTGTGCGCCCGGCCTGGATCGAGCGACGGTCGGTCCACCGACGCCAGCACACCGAACAAGCACCACGACGACCCTTCGGACCGTCCACGTCAGCGGTCGGGATGCGACGCTCGTCGTGAGGGTGTGGTGACTATGTCTGACCGTGCCCAGGCGATCACGCTCGAGGCGATGCTCGCCGGGTTACTCCTCATCGGCGCGGTGCTGTTCGCACTACAGTCCGCGTCGGTCACCCCGACGAGCGCGAGCACGACGTCTCCACACCTCGAAAATCAGCACGAACGGATTGCATCCGGTATGCTCGACGTGGCCGTCGCGAACAACTCGCTGAAGTCGACACTCCTGTACTGGAACGACGACGACGCACGGTTTTACGGCGTCCACCGGAAGGGGTACTATCCGAACGGCGGACCACCGACCGATTTCGGCCACCTGCTTAACCGGACGATCACCGATCAGGGTCTTGCCGCCAACGTTCAACTCTCGTATCTATCGCGCTCCGGCGAGCCACGGCAGGTTCCACTCGTCTACGTCGGCGCCCCGAGTGCCAACGCCGTGAGCGTGTCCCGGACGGTCCTCTTGACCGACGACGACGTTCTGGTCGA
Source organism: uncultured Halobacteriales archaeon (assembly GCA_964383875.1). Taxonomy (GTDB): domain Archaea; phylum Halobacteriota; class Halobacteria; order Halobacteriales; family Haloarculaceae; genus CAYLJD01. Next base: position 4,495 of record CAYLJD010000050.1, on the reverse strand, counting down.
CGAGTCGGGGACCCGGACGGACACAACACTCGCGGAAACCTCAACGTACCTGGCCCCCGACGCGGCCCCGAACAGTACCGCGTACAACACCGTCCGGGTGGAGGTGATCGTGTGGCGGACATGATCCCATCCCACCCTTCCATGCGTGACGGGGACAGGGGCCAACTCCTCCTGACGAGTGCGTTCATCATCGCTATCTTGTTCGTGGTGTTGGCACTGTTGCTCAACACCGCAAGCGTCACGGCACTTACGGCCACCACCGCCGGGACCCTCGACGGCGCCGGTCAGGCCCCGACCCGCGCTGACGACGTCCGACACGGGACGACCGCGCTACTCGAATCCGTCAACACGGTCGAGGACGCTACCTACACAGCACTCACCACGAACCTGTCCCAGGGAATCGAGGCGTGGAGCGGGCTGTCGAGCCGCATGGCCGCGACCAACGCCATTTCGACGAATATCTCTCTCCAATCCGTTTCCAAGGGGACCCGGATCGTCCAACGGGACGCGGACCGCAACCTCACAAGTGCGAGCTGGGCGACGAACTGGACACTCGCCTCGGACGTCACTCGCCTCAAGGCCTACCAGCTCACTGTCTCACGAGCCGGACTGGTCGATCCAGGACCGGATCCATCCCCAAGCGATCTCGAGAATGCAACGGTCTTCCGTGTCGCCGTGACCGCCGAGAGCAGCGGTGAGCAGTGGCGGTTCTTCGCCTACCGCGACGGAGCCAGCGACGTCGTCGTCGCTGTAGTGGACGGAACTGGCGAGTTTGTGGCCGAGTGTCGAGCTCCTGCCGGCGCTGATGGACAGGTGACCGTTGGCATCACAAACGCCTCGGTCGGCGACACGGAGTGTCCGGCCATCGCGTTCGTGAAATCGATCGACGGTCCGGTTAAACTCGCCCACGAAATGGGGTCGAACGCCACCGGCACGTATACGGCAGATGTCGACGTGATCCGCTCGGCGGTCGACGGTGGACAGTACGGCTCACCCGGGAGCGAGACGCATCCTTACGTTACCGAGATCCTCTACGACGCGACGGTCCGTCTCGATGTCGTGACCCGGTCGTACACGTATCGAACCACCGAGGCGGTCGTGCCGGGTGAACGCCATGACTGATCGAGGACTCTCGACCGTCGTCGGCTACGCTATCATGCTCACCGTGATCGCCATTCTCACGTCCGGGGTTATCCTCGGCGTCACGAGTTACGTAAACGCCGAGCGAACGGACGTCACGCGAACGGAGTTGACTGTCGTCGGAAATCACCTCGCGGCAGATCTGACGACCGCAGATACCCTAGCCGGGACGCTATCTAGTGAGGGGGCTGCCACCCTCCAGGCCGATCTCACCGAGTCCGTCGCCGGTGGCAGTTACCGGATCGAGATCAGCGAAACCGACCAAACACAGGAATACGCCATTGCGGTCCATAGCGATAGGTACGACGAAACGAGGACTGTGCGTGTCGTGACCGACCACCCGGTCACTACGGGAACGTTTTCAGGTGGACCACTCCGTATCTCGGTGACCGACACGGACCTGGAGGTTACCGATGCCTAGCCGCGGACAGAGCGAAGCCCTCGGATACGTCATCGTCTTCGCGCTAATCGTTGGGACCGTGAGCTTTGTCACCGTCACCGGACTGGGAGAGCTCCGGGATGTACAGGACGCCCAACGGGACGAGAGCGTCCTCGCCGCCATGGACATCCTCGCAGACACCGTTGACGAGCTTGTCGTCGCCGGCGCGCCGCTTCGAGAAACCGAACTCAAACTCGGGGGTGGTGACCTCTCGTTCGCCGATCCCGTGACCATCACCGTCAGTGGCCACAAATCTGGCGAGACGGAGCCGAATTTCAGTTACGCGGTCACCACACGTCCGCTTATTTACGACGGTGGCACCGGCCACCAGATCGTCTATAATGCCGGTGGCGTCTTCTGGCAGAGCCAATCGAGCACCTCGATGACGAACGGGCCACCGCTCCTTGTCTCGCCAGACGGCTCGACCGTGACGATCGTCCAAACTCGACGGGGCGGTGAGACTGCCGCACTCGGAGGTACTTCGACCGTCCTCGTCCGCGCCCACCGAGTTGTGGCTGACCTCTACCAAGTAAACCACACGGCCACCGAGGTCACCGTTCATATCGACTCGCCACGAGCCGACGCCTGGGGGCGACAGCTGGACGAGCGTGCAGGAGTATCCTGTTCAGCACCAGCAGCTGGCGAGGTATCGTGTGCGTACACTACGGACCGCGTCTCAATGTCGGTCGTTCGGATCGACCTCATACTCCGGGGATGATACAGAGTGCGAGCGCAAGCCCGCGTCTTCAGACGCGGGAGTCAATTACAGATATTGGTGAGACCACCCAGGGCTGCAGTCATTGGGATGCATCCGCCGACTAGTGATACTATATTCAGCGGAAGCTCGGCCTGGGCACCCCTTGATACTCGGAACAGACCATCTTACGGGCTAGTAGTGGGCCAAGTTCCGCTTTCACTCCGGTCTAATATCGAACGAGCTCCCTGAAGCCGCCGTAGGCCATTTTTGTCTCGTCGAAGGGCATCGGTTGATCACTCTCGTCGGGATCCATGTCCGCCATCACCTTTTCGTTCACCTCGTCACGGTGCTCGCGGGACTCGTAGGCGATGTATGCGAATACGACCGAGTCGTCGGATCCGGCGTCCGCCATGTCCGGGAAGCGTCGGATGGAGGCCTCGCCCATGTCCGGTGCCATGTCCTCTCCCACGGCCTCGACGTACTCGAGAGCGCCGTGTTCCATCCACATCTCGCCGGCTGCTTCGGCCATCTCCTGGTAGGCGTCGAGGTCATCAGTGGGGACAACGAGGACGAATCCGTCGATATATCGGTCCATTGCAGGTGTGAATGGGTGCCCTGGCGCATCAATCTACAGATTGTGGTAACCATCCGGGATGCCCGGTTGACCGAGCCTCGACGGAATGGCCTCCGCTCAGTGTCTCCTCACGTCTCCATGGTTTTCTCTTCACGGCAGCCGTCCGGGACGAATATCGACGCCGAACCAGGGACCGTTGGTAGTCTGTCTATAAATTTAGCGACCGACCCCCTCGGGCTGCCATGGCCCAACGCGTATTTCAGACGCTTTTGCATAAATCGAAGGTGCGAGCCAAGTCGAATGACGTTCTCTATGAGTTTGTCTCCGATATTCTCAATGCGGCCGAGTTTGGGGACCTATTTTCTCACGAGCGAATGCTGGCCGACACTGTTCGCGTCGAGACATACGCGGAGGCCATTCGGAAGCACGTCGCTTCCGATGACGTCGTGGTCGATCTCGGCACCGGGACAGGAATACTCGCGCTGCTTGCGGCAGAGCAAGGTGCAACGGTCTACGCGATCGATCATTCGGATATCATTGAGGTGGCCGAGCAGGCTGCGGAACATAATGGCCTCACCAATATCGAATTCCACCACATTCACAGCCGAGATTTCAGCTGTCCCGAGCCAGTGGATATGGTGCTCCACGAGCAGTTCGGAGACGACCTGTTCGACGAGAATTTGATCGAGAACATTCTCGGCGTGAAACGGCAGATACTGCGGACCGATGGAGCGATATTGCCCGGTCGGATTGAGCTCTTTCTTGAACCCGTCACCCTCGACGAAACGTACCGTGTGCCTCACCTGTCGCGGATGTCCGTCAAAGGATACGATTTCGACTTCCTCAAGGATAACTCGAGCCTCGAAAAGTACAGGTCCGACGGATACGAGCGTCGAACGCTCGAGCGAGCGGCCTTCGATTCGTTCCTTACCACACCGGAGCCGGTCCTCTCGGTGGACCTGGACCGCTTGGATGGGCCCAATTCCCTCCCGTCGACGATCAATGAGTCCCGGCGCGTCACGACCCCTGGCGTATTGGATGGGCTCTGTCTATACTTTCGTGTCATCTTCGACGACGAATTGCAGTTCTCTACTGCCCCGAACCAACCACGAACCCATTGGCGTAACCGATTGTTGCGGACGCCCCACCGATACGTTGCGGAGGGTGATGATATCTCGTATACGGTGTCGATGCCGGTACTCGAGGATACGAGTCGATGGACGGTCGAGGTCGATGCGACATAGATCGCATCTCTACCTCTATATCGTCGGATAGAAGCTCTCTACCCGATGTCCGGAAGTACCGCAGTCTGTCGATTGGGGAATGGCCGGAAAACTCAAGGAGAGACGATAACGGCGGCTCTGGAGCCGGGGCCAGCAACTGTAACTCACTTCTCGTCTTCTATCGTCGATAATTAGCTCGACGTGAACACCATTGGGGAATGGGTGGTGAATTACTGCGCGAGATGTCAGCACCACAGGTCTATACATTGCCACGACAATGCTTGATGGGGCCAAAGTGAACGCCGCGATCGCAGGTATCGATGGTATCTCCTGGCGCAAGGGTAGTGCGACGGGCCTCCCGTTTGAGGGCAACGGTGAGTGTGACCCCCACGACCAGTAGCGTGTCCAGAGTGAACAGCCCG
>CAYLJD010000049.1:0-16850 GCA_964383875.1 uncultured Halobacteriales archaeon | reverse complement strand
TTTGCACACCGACGAGGTGCGGGGAGTGCCACGCCCCCGTTACTCCTCTCCCGTGCGGGATTTGGAGGTACCTGATTGTGTTGCGTCGGTATCCGCCGACCGTCGAACAGCAGGGATGACTGCTTCGATCCGGCGACGGAACCCCGATAGTGTCCGATTGTCCCGGCGTGGGGCGGGCGTGCCGCCTCGGTTGGTGTGCGATACGGTGCCGTGCGACATAAATTCGGAGGCGCGGACGCGATTCACGACCGCCGTACACGGCGGGACTTTCTCGCTGAAGAAGGTAGACAATCCCTGCGGCGCCCATCGAGCGCGGGTTCAGCACGGCGGACTCTCATGTGCTGGGTCAGGACCCAGCTGGCTGGTGTCGGGATCGCTCAGCTCTCTTACTTCGTGGTCGTCTTCGACGGCCTTGGATCGCTCTGACCGAGAGCGGCTTGGAGGCGATCGGCCGCCGACTCGCGGAGCCGCTGGGCGACGGCGGCGTCGATGTCGACGGCTGCCGCGTCGCCAGCGCCGAGTCCCCCCGCACTTGCCGTGTCAAAAACCACGGAGGCCAGGTGCCGTCGGCGCTGGAAGAGTGTCTCCAATCCAATGACCGTCTGGACCCGTTCGTGGGGGACGATTTTCGTAGCGCGCCGCCAGAATCCGTTCTGCGTGATCACGTAGTCCTCGCCGAGGTGATATCCGCGGTTGACCCAGGTGAGGTGTGCTGCGACGGGAACGGCCGCGAACAGACCAAGCGTGAGATACCACGCCAGGTCGACAGCCAGGAATGCGTCGAGAAGGTACACCGCCCCCACGAGCAGCAGGGCCGCGATCGAATACCGGACGGCGTAGCGCATCCTGGCTCGCCGGGGTGGGCGTTGGAACGCAAAATCGTCGAAGGGCTCGACCGACTTGGCGAGGGCGAGCACCCGGTCGCGGCGACCGATCGGGACGGCGGATTCTACTTGGGCCCCGTCGCCGGCATAGCCCGCGGTTTCGATCACGAGTGTCGCATACCCGAGCGCTCGGGCGAGTGGGTTCTCGCGAATGGTGACGGACTGGACTTTGTCGAGGGGAATCGTCCCGTTGTAGCGCTGGAGCAGGCCCCGGTCGTACCGGAGTTCGTCGCCGTGGCGCGAGAGCCGGAAGCCGTAGTATCGCAGAATCGATCGGACACCACTGACGAGCCAGAGGCCCGCCAACGCGACTAACCCGACGGCGGGTCCCAGGACGAGCAGCAGCTCGACGCCCGGAGAACCGACCTCGGCGAACGCTGGGGCGAAACCCGAGAGCAGGATGGACAGGACGGCGAGTACGCGGAAGTCAGCCGACACGAGTCCGAGGATTCCCAACTCGCGATCCGACAGCACGAACAGTGTCTCGCCACTGGCGTCATCCTCCGCAGGGTCGCTTACCGCTCGTTTTCGCTGGCTAATCTCGGATTGGAGCCGGTCGGCCTCGGCGCGGCTGACGTACTGCAGCGAGGCTTCTGTCTCGCCACCACCCGCGGTCTCGATCCGGACTTCGGCGACGTCGAAGAGACGCTGGATCGCGTTCTGGGCGACGTCGACATTCTGGATGCGTCGGTAGGGGATTTCGCGCTCCCGTCGTGACAGGACGCCTGAGGCGATGTCGACTGTCTCCGGACCGAGTTCGTAGGCGAATCGCCGATACCGCGCCAGTTCCCACCCGGCGACGAGAATCGCGCCGACGACCAGGCCACCGATCAACAGGCCAGCGGTGGAGAGGATGTTCCCACCGGTGGCCGAGGTGGCAAGACCGAGCGCGATGACCCCGCCGAGCCGCATGCCGTTCTCGAGAATGCGGTAGGGGACGGTCCGCCGGTCCAGCTTCACACCGCATCACCGCCCTCGGCGTCGACGGCGAGTTCTTTGAGACGCGACTGGAGTCCACTGGCCTCTCGGGGATAGAGGCCCGGAATCGAGACATCGGCTCCCCGCGATCCTGCGGTATAGATAACGAGCGTCGAGAGCCCGAAGACGCGCTCGAGCGGCCCCCGCTGGGTATCAACGTGCTGAATCCGGACGAAGGGAACAATCGTCCGGACGTGGGTCACGACGCCGCGCTCGAGGTACACCTCCGTCGACCGGACCTGAAACGTCCACCGACGGTATCGGAGGCGGACCCAGACGAGACCGGACACCGCGAGCGCCAGCCCGACGGCGGGACCGGTCCAGTTTGGGAGGAGTGCCAGCCGGGTGGCGAGCAGGCCGAGAACGATACCCACAACGAGCGCGCCGACGAGCACGCGGATCCCCCACAGCGCCTGGACCGTCGGGGATATCGACCGCATTTCGTTCGCTCCCGCCGGCGCCGTGGGATTGGCGCCATCCGGCGTGGATTCGGCTGTGTCTCCGCCGTCCCGATCCGTATCGGTCATTGCGTCCGCTTTCGGTCGAACTCCGCATAACGCTGGTGTCTCTAAACCGTCGTCAGTGGGTGTGTGATTCCTCCGTCGACGCGATTCGGACGCTGGGCCCGCGTCCATGTCTGCGGCCGGCGACCTGATCGAGACGGAAATCGACCCGCTCCCTGGTAACCCGCCGTCGGTGCGAGTGCCCCAACAGTTAATCGCTGCCGGCTACTGAGCAACTCGCGAGTATGGCACGTCGCGAGACCGACGCGGCCACCTACCCGGTTGCGGAGGACGCTGCCAGCGCGATCGTGTTCGCCTTCGACCGGGACCATACGGTCGACGTAAATCCGCCGACTGGCGATCGGGCGGCCGTGCCGCTCGCCTGGATCCGACACCTCGCCCACCGGACTGACCACGTCGTCTTCGCGACCGGCAATCAGCGGCTCAAGGACGAGGCGGAGATTCCGGGGACCGCAGAGATCCGACGCGAACACCCGGACCTCGCGATGGAGAACGACGAGGACGACCAGCTGTTCCCCAGACGCCTGAATCGGCGGGACCGTGTCAGGTCACTCGGGGACCTGTACCCGGCAGCGACGCAGCGGATTGTCGTCGATGACGTGGACCTCTCTGACCTCGAAGGGTGGACACATTTCTTCCCCTGGAACTTCTACGCTGCCGTGCAGGCGGGCACGATTCTCCGAGACGTCGGGCTCGAAATCGAATAAGACCCGCAATCACAGCCGCCTGCCACGGGTTGAGCCGCCGGCTGGCCGGTCAGAGCGTTTCGGGATTCATACGCCCGGCGAGCTGTCGGGTCGCGATGACACTGCCGATGGCGACAGCGACGAAGAGGCCTACGTGGGCCAGCGTGAGGCTGGTATCACTCGCGATGGAGAGCTTGGCAACTGTCGTCGCGGGATGTTCGGGCAATGCTGTCGCGAGCCCGAACAGCACGAGCACCAATGTCGAATACAGGAGTTGTGCCCGCCGACGGCTGCGAGTGAGCAGCCCCAAGAGCAAGCCCAGAGAGACGACGACAGTCGCCACGGCCGTCACGTACGCCAACAGCGCGAGCGGGTTGCCGACCCGGATGCCGTTGAAGACGAGGAGACCGATCCAGAGGGCGACCTGCGCGGGCGCGAGCAGTATCATGCCGACGGCCTTGCCGTCGACGATGTCCACCAACGAGACTGGCGCGACCCGGAGCAGGTCGAGGGTCCCCCGTTCGATTTCTTCGGTAATCGAATCGACCGCGATCGACCCGCTGATGAACGGCGGGAGGAAGACCAGCAGCGGGACCAGCACGGTGTAGGTGAATCCGAAGTACGGGCTGGCCGGCACCCGCTGGGGGACGTCCAGTGGCACGAATTCCAGGTGGGCCGTTCGGTCTGCCCTGACATCGGTCTCGAGCGTGGTCAGTGCGCGCCTGAGCTGGACGACCACGAGGGTCGTTCGGAGGTTCCCAGCCGGCGCGATGGCCTGCACGTCGACCCGCGTCCCTGCGGCTGTCCGAGTTTCGGTCCCGTGGAGCACGGCGTAGACCTCCCCATCGTCGAATGCCGCGACGGCGCCCGCCCGGTCCTGGTACCGGAACGTGGTCAGGCTCTCGTGGTCGGCCGCTGCCTCGACGAGCTCGTCCTGGAGGTCGCCGGAGACGCCAACGGGGACCTCACCACCTCCACTGATTGTGGACGGATCGTACAACGAGGTGAGACCCACGACTAGGAACGATGAGAACGTGGCGACAAACAGCTGGATGAGCAGCGCGAGGACGATCGTCTTCTCACGCTTGAGCGACGCGAGTTCACGAAGCGCGATGGCCGAACGAGGTCCGGACCGTATCCAGCTAGCCAAGGCCGGCCACCTCCAGGACCGTCAGGTTGTAGAGCAGGTGGATCGTGACCGCAAGCGCCAGCGCGAGGACGTACGGACGCCGGCCGCGCCGTGCGCCGAGAGCTGAGATGGACGCCGTCACCACGTGGAGGACGAGTGGAGCCAGGAGGAATGCGACGAGGATCGGCCCTGAGACAATCCCCGTGTTGAGCGCCGCGTTGCCGACGGCTAGCTCCGGGAGCCCGACGAGTTGTGCGAGGACAGCCAGCTTCTCGGCCGCGAAAAACCCGACCCCACTTGCAGTTCCAACAACTAGGGCCGTCCGGCGACCGACGTCGAACCGCCGGTGGGCGTATCCGGCGTAGACGTGGAGGCTCTTGGCGACCTCTTCGATGATGGCGACGAAGACGATCACGAGCGGAACGGACAACTCGCCGAGGGCGAACAAGAGCGCGATCGCGAGCAGTTCCGCGACGAAGACAAAGGGCACGAGGACCGCGCTGACGACGCCGACGTGCCACCGCTTGGTGATCGGTCCAGCGAGGGCGTCGAGAATTTTCAGCGGAATCGGTCGCTGGGTAAACATGTCCTCTTCACGGTAGAGCCCGGTCCCGAGCCCGAACAGGACTGCCGCCGTGAGAGTCGGCGGTGTGACCGAGAAGGCAAATTCGGTGAGCGTAATCGCCTCGTTCCCGAGGTCACGGACCACGAGCGTCAGCGGCGAGATCAGGGCGACGGGACCGACGCTCGTGAAAATGGCCGGCACGAAGGCGTACGTCGTCAGGGTGACCGTGATCGTGACCGTGACGAAGGTGAGCTCCTTGAACGAACGGGCGAACATGGCCCCGAGGAACGCCGCTGCCAGAAACAGCAGCACGAGCGGGGTGACGGCAATCACGGAGACCAGCCCGCCGACCGAGCCGGTAGCGAGATAGGTCAGCCCGACCGCGATGACGCCCTCGACGACGAGGGCGCCGAGGAAGTACGGGAGCGTCTTCCCGGCGATGATGTCGATTCGCGAGACCGGCGCGACGAGCAACAGCTCGCCCCGGCGGTTGATGCGCTCGGAGAGAATGGTACTGCCGTAGGCCTGAATGAGGAAGTTCAGCGGAATGACGAACAGGAAAGCGAGGATGAGCGAGCGAAACGGAAATGGCGGTTCGATCGATGCAGGCGATCCCGTGGTGGTCGACTCGTCGTCCGCGAGGCCGGCGCCGAGGCCGCCCAGCGCGTCGCCGCCAGCAATCTCGTCGGGGTCGGCCCCGTCCCCACTTGCAGCTGGCTCGTCTCCACTCGTGTCACCAGTCCCATCGCCAGCTGTCCCGTCACTCGCTCCACCGTCGGCCCCTGACCCGTCGCCTCCGGGTCCGATCTGGGGGTTCGTCTGCGGTCTGTATGTCAACGTGACGACAACCGGAAATGCCGCCGTTTCGTTCGGCTCCTCGCGGAGCTGGCGCTCGTTGTACTGTCTCACACTGTCCCGGAATTCCGCGAGTGCAGCCAGACCTTTGGGGCGGTCGGCGGGGTACAACTCGCGGCCCTGTATGACCACGTCGACGTCGCCGCCCCGAACTGCCGCTCGGTCGGCACCGGGAACGATCGCGAACGTATCGTCGCTCGCTGCGACCGGATAGTACGGACTCTCGTCCGAGACGCTGACCCGGTAGAGCCCATCGTCGAGGCTCAGGTCGTCGGTCGCGACGACCGGGCCGAGGCCCCCGACGAGGACGGCCGCAACCACGACGATGACAACGGTTCGCGTGTCGACTCCACCGGCATTCTTGGTGACCTCCCACCAGGCGATCCGCAGGAGTTTCCGCGGATCCACTCCTCAGGCCCCCTGGCTACCCGACTCGGCGATGTTCAGGAACACCTCCTCGAGGCTGGACTCCTCGGTCCGGATGTCGACGACCGTGCCGCCGGCGTCGGTGGCAGCCTCCCGGATCTCCTCGACCGCCGACATCGATCCGACGACCCGACGGTAGCGACCGTTCTCCCGGACACTGCCTGGCACGTCGACGGTCGTGTAGACGTGGTACTGTGTTTCGCCGTATTCGGCCTGGAGCGCCGCGAGGTCCCCCCGAGCCACGACCGCCCCTTCGTTGAGAATGATGACGCGGTCACAGATGCTCTCGACGTGGAAGAGGTTGTGTGCACTGAAGACCACCGTCTTTCCCTCGTCGGCGAGTCCCTCAGTGAACTCGATGATGTAGTTGGTCGTGAGCGGGTCGAGTCCACTGCCGGGTTCGTCGTAGACGAGGACGGCCGGATCGTTGATCAGCGAGCGGGCGATGGCGACCTTCCGTTTCATGCCTTTAGACATGTCCCCTATCTGTCGTTCGCGGTGCTCCAGATCGAGGTCGTCGAGGGACTCGTGGATCCGCCGTTCGGCCACGTCGTCCGGCACGTCGTAGAGGTCGGCGAAGAAGTGCAGATACGAGAGTGCGGTCATCTCCTCGTACAGGGGCGACTCCTCGGGAAGGAACCCGAGACGGTGGCGCATTGCTGGATCGTCAGCGTCGTATCCAGCCACTGTCGCGTCGCCGGCCGTCGGCTCGAGCAGTCCGGCGAGCATTTTTAACGTGGTTGTCTTCCCGGCGCCGTTCGGGCCGATGATGCCGAACACTTCGCCGCCGTCGACAGAGAAGGTGGCGTCCTCGACGGCGACGAACCCCCCGTACTCCTTCCGGAGGCCACGGGCTTCGATCATTGGCGTCGGGTAACGAACCCTCGAATGTATAGGTTGGCTTCCCGGCGCCCGGGAATCGGCTGATTTGTCTTCACGAACCAGTGGCCCGATCGGTTCGACTCGGCCGTGTCGCGTTACGGGGCTTCGAGTCGGACGTCAGTCACTTGGCGAATGTCTTCGCCGATGCCTGCGCCATCACAGTCGTCGTTCGGACAGCGGTAATACCACCCGTCTTCGGTGCCAGCCCGCTCGGCGAATCTGCTGCCGCAGACCTCACAGAAGAGCTGCCCATCGGAGCAGTTGTCCTGGTGGAGCTCGAGCTCCAGTTCGGACCCGAAGGTGCGTTTGCAGTCGCGACACGTGTAAGTCATACCAGGAAGATTCTCGATCCCTGCATAAAATAACTCCGGAACGTTCACGGGTTGCGATTCACAGGCCCGGTGTGGGTGGAAATCTTCAATTCTAGTGTGCTTCGAACCGGTCCAATGCTGCGACGGGTCACCGGCGTCGTGGATGCCAAAGGGCTTACGGGGTCGGGGTTGAAGAGCCTCACTGTACCCCGCAGACGATGCTCGAGTTGCTCCGTCGAACGTGGTCGCGTGCCCGGGCCGACTCGCCCCGCCGAGCCGCTCGCGCCGCGGCTCACGAGGCGACCGCTGGGACCGTCGGCCGGGCCGCCAGCCGGCTCTATCGCCGACTCGAAGACCCGATCCCGATCTGGGACCGGGAGTGGGATGTCCTGTGCCTTCTCGACGGCTGCCGAGTCGACCTCATGGAAGGGGTGGCGGCCGACTACGACTTTCTTCCCCACCCGGACGGCGTCGAGACGATCTGGTCGGTCGGCTCGCAATCGGCAGAGTGGATGGCCGAGACATTTCACCCGCGATACGCCGAGGAGATGGCGCGCACGGCCTACGTCACGGGGAACCCGTTCACCGCACAGGGCGGCGAGCAGCTCGAAGCGATCGACACCGGACCGCTCCCGCTCTCTCAGACTGATTTCGGGGTCCTCTACGAGGCCTGGCGGGAGGACTGGACGGACGGTGAGATCTCGACGATCCCGCCGACGCCGTTGACCGACGCGACGATCGCCACGTGGCGCCACCGGTCGGCGCTCGACATCGATCGCGTGATCGTCCACTACATGCAGCCACACGCGCCGTTTCGCAGCCGACCCGACTGGTTTCTCGGCACGGCGAACATCGACGAGTGGGGGTCGCTGGACAAAGACGAGGATCCCGACCTCGAGGAAATCCCCCTGGACGACCTCGATCCGGAGATGCGAGAATTCCTCGAGGCGGTGGCGGCTGACTCGGAAGTCGATCGGGACCCGTGGACGCGACTGCGGGACGGGGAACTTCCCGCCGCCGAGTTCTGGCGTGCCTACCGCGACAATCTGGATTGGGTCCTCGAGGATGTCGCGCGGCTCGTCGAGAATTGCGACGGGCGAATCGCGCTGTCGAGTGACCACGGCAACGGCGCCGGCGAGTTCGGCGTCTGGTCGCACCCGCCGGCTGTCCATCTCCCGGCGCTCAGGGAAGTTCCGTGGGTCACGATCTCTGGCGAGGATCGCGGGACGGTCGACCCACGCCTCCCCCCAGCGCTCGCCGATCGAACGAGATCCGAGGCGGACGCTCGCAGACGGCTCGTCGATCTCGGCTATCTGTAGTCGGGGCTCACTCGTGGGCCGTGAACACGGCGCTGGCTGGTGTCAGATCTCCCAAGGCGTCCGCCGCGAGGAGCACTGCACCGGTCGTCCACGTCGCCCGTTCCTCGGGCCAGATGGTGTCGTCTTCGAACTGGTAGCCGGTCCAAAAGACGCCGTTCTCGTCGCGCCACCGGAACAGCCACTCGAAGATGTCCGCCGCACGCTCGGACTTGCCGGCCGCGACGAGGGCCATCACCAACTCGGCTGACTCTGCGACGGTGACCCACGGCTCAGTGACGTCGCAGCGACACCCGAGTCCCGGTTCGACGAACTCGTCGGCTCGCTCTGCGAGGCGGTCCCGGGCGGCGTCGCCCGTAATGATTCCACACAGGACCGGATAGAACCAATCCATCGCGAAGTTCGCCTTGGATTCCCACGTGCGGTCGAACCGGTCCGGACGGGAACGGACGGCCGCAGCCGCCTCATCACTCGCCCGCAACCACCCGGGGCGACGGGTTCCGAGTTCCTGGGCGATCATGGTGCCACTGATCAGACTGTGAACGACACTCGACGTGGCCGTCACCAGTGCGTCGTCGTCCGGACCGTCCTCGAAACAGGCCCAGGCGATCTCGCCCGTCGGCTGCTGGTGGTCCACGGCGAAGTCGAGTGCGTGCTCGACGGTCGGCCACAACTCCTCCAGGAAGCGTCGGTCGCCCGTCACCAGGTAGTGGTGCCAGACCCCCGTCGCCACGTAGGCAGACCGGTGGGTTTCACGCCGTTCCCCTTCACCCTGCCCGTCGTCACCGTAAACCGACCACCAGCTCCCATCGTCCAGCTGCGTGTCGGCCAGCCACCGGTAGGCGGCCGCTGCGGCGTCGTATCGGCCGCCGACCGTGAGTCCCATCGCGGCTTCGACGTGATCCCAGGGATCGGTCGGTCCACCGCGGTACCAGGGAATGCGACCACTCTCCAGTTGGACCTGGACGAGGTAGTCGACCGCCGGCCGGAGCCGCCAGCCGTCGACCGTCGAGGGGAGCTGTCTGGCATCACTCATATTTTTCGAAGTACATGACCCGGCTCTTGCCTATGAGGTCGTCGAGCAGCCGCTCGATCCCGGCTCCGACCGACGGCACCGCGAACTCGGCCCACTCCAGAAACCGTTCGTAGGCGACCAGCGGCGCCGGCGGGTCCCCGCGACTGTCCCGGTCCCACCACAGACACTTGAGCCACCAGTACGGCGAGTGAAGGGCGTGGGCGAAGTCCCGATCGACGAGTCGAAGTCCAGCGCCTTCGATGGCCCACCGGAGTTGACCAGCGTCGAAGATGCGAACGTGTCCCCCCTCGACGTCGTGATAGGCCTCGGAGAGGGCCCAGCAGACCCACTCGGGTCCGTAGCGTGGCACACTCACGGCCAACGACCCGCCCCGGACGAGCACTCGCGAAAGCTCGGCAATAGCTCCGCGAAAGTCTGGCAGGTGCTCCAGCACTTCGGCGCAGATCACGGCGTCGAAGCTCCCGTCGGGAAAGGGCAGTCGAAGGGCGTCTCCGCAGAGGAAGTCCGGGCCGTCGCCACTCGACGCCTCGCGGTCACCCCGGGCCGCTTCCACGCGGTCTCGGTCGAGGTCGATGCCCACGACGGCCCCGCCCGCGAACGCCGCCGCGTGGGCGTGTCGACCCTCCCCACAGCCGACGTCGAGGACACGATCACCCTCATCCACGAACGCGTCCGGTTCAACTGTGAGCATCGATGGCCCGTGCGTACTCCGCGGCAGTTTCTCGTGCGGCTCGCTCCCAGTCGAACCGGTCGACGATGCGTTCGCGCCCACGTGTCCCCAACCGTCGCCGCCGCTCTGGATTGGATAGCAGTCCCGATATGGCGTCCGCGAGCGCGTCCGGATTTGCGGGCGGGACGAGTTCACCGGCGTCGCCCACGACTTCGGGCAACGCACCCCCGGTCGTCGCGACAGTCGGCACGCCACAGGCCATGGCTTCGCCGGCCGGCAGCCCGAATCCTTCGAAGAGTGAGGGAACCACAGCGAGCGTGGCGGACCCGTACAGGTCGACCAGCTGATCGTAACTGATGGCGCTGTACGTGGTGATGGCGTCCTCGATATCCAGTCGGGCCGCCAACCGGCGAGCGTCGCTGTCTTCGTCGAGGTCGCCGACGACGACCAGCTCCGTCTCCGGGTGCCGATCGTGGACGTCGGCGAACGCCCGGAGCAGGTACTGGGTGCCCTTCACGGGCACGTCAGCGCTGACAGTGGTCATGATCCGGCCATCCTGTTCCGGGACGTCTGGCCGGGGGACGAACTGCTCGGTGTCGATCCCGTTGTAGACGGTCGAGATCGCGTCGGGATCGACGCCGAAGTCGCTGACCGTCCGTTCTTGTGCGGCCCGCGAGACACTGATGACGTGCGGGAGGTCGCTGACGACGCGGCGTTGCATCCGAAGAAATCGGTACCACCGCCGAACGAGCAATCTGTCCCGGAGACTGTCGGCAGCGGCGAGATCTACCTGGCGATCGACGGTGATCGGATGGTGGACTGTCGCGACGACCGGGAGATCGAGCTCCAACAACCCGTAACAGAGGCTCTGGTTGTCGTGGACCACGTCGTACCGGTCACCCCGATCGGCGAGGTAGTCTGCGGCGCGCCGTCCGAACGTGTATGGCTCGGGGAATCCGCCCGTGAGCACGCTGAGCCACTCGAAGAGGTTCGTCGGCTGCCGGAGATACGACGGCTCGAAGGCCCGCAGGCGATCGGTCTCCTCGACGATGTTTTCGCCGGGAAGCTTCACTAGGCGCACGTCCGCATCGAGTTGGGGGTACGGCCGGCCGGACACCACGTCGACGTCGTGGCCGAGTGCTGCGAGGGCTCGGCTCAGATACCGGACGTAGACGCCCTGCCCGCCGGAGTAGGGGTTGCTCCGGTAACTGAGGAGACAGACGCGCAGGGGGTGGTCCGGCGAGTCGCTGACCGTGGCGGACTGGCCACGATCAGCGTCCCTGGCCGGGGCCCCCGTCGTGGGTGGTGACCCGATCCCAGTCGCCGATTCCGCGGCTGCGATACCGAGGACGTCGGAGAGCAGCCGAGAGACGGCTCGGGGGACCATGGTCGGGTAGCCCCGAGGTTTTGCTGGGGGCCTAATAAACCCTGCCGATCCGGTTCGGGGGCTCGAATCGCCCGCGGTGAGCAGGGCCGGACCCGTCAGACAATGTCCCCGACGAGGTCTGCGACCTCTTGAGGCGTGTCGCCGACGGGCACGCCGACGCCTTCGAGGGCATCGATCTTGCTCTGGGCGGTGCCGGTCCCGCCACCCGAGACGATGGCACCCGCGTGCCCCATCCGCTTGCCAGGTGGGGCCGTCCGGCCGGCAATGAAGCCGACCACTGGCGTGTCCATGTACTCGCCGATGAACCGGGCCGCCTCCTCCTCGTCTTCACCGCCGATCTCACCGCACATGACGACGGCCTTCGTCGCCGGGTCATCCTCGAACTTCGCGAGTGCGTCCACGAAGTCCGTCCCGATGATCGGGTCGCCACCGATCCCGATAGCGGTCGTCTGGCCGATCCCTCGCTCGGTCAGGTTGTCGACGACCTGGTAGGTGAGTGTACCCGAGCGGGAGATCAGGCCCACGTCGCCGGACGAAAAGATGTTCCCTGGCAGGATCCCCAGCTTCGCCTCGCCTGGAGTGATGACGCCCGGGCAGTTCGGGCCCACGAGGTCGGTTTCGGTCTCGGCGAGTCGTCGATAGACGCCGCTCATGTCCTGTGTGGGGATCCCCTCGGTGATCGCGACCACGAGGTCGAGCGGCGCGTCGAGGGCTTCGAAGAGGGCGTCGGCAGCGAAGGCTGGGGGGACGAACACGACGGCCGCATCAGCGTCGGTCTCCCTGGCGGCCCGATCGACCGTGTCGTAGACGGGCACGCCGGCGACATCCTGGCCGCCGCGGCCGGGGACAGCCCCTGCGACGACGTCTGTGCCGTACTCGATCATCTGCTCGGTGTGGAATCGCCCCTCACCGCCGGTGATTCCCTGGACGAGTACGCGCGTGTCCGCATCGACGAGGACACTCATGATGTCACCTCCTCCGCGTGGGCGACGGCCGCCTGGACAGCCGCCTCGAGCGTGGCTTCAACCTGGACGAGATCGGTGTTCAGGATGTCCATCCCTTCGGCGCTGTTGGTCCCGGCGAGTCTGACGACCACCGGTTTCGGGATGTCGTCGAACTGGGCGAGGGCCTCGTTGATGCCCCGTGCCACTTCGTCTCCCCGGGTGATACCGCCGAAGATGTTGAAGACTACGGCGTCGACGTTCTCGTCCGAGAAGACCATGTCCAGCGCGTTGGACACCCGTTCGGCACTCGCTCCGCCACCGATGTCCAGGAAGTTCGCCGGTGCGCCGCCGTAGTGGTCCACCAGGTCCAGGGTCGTCATGACGAGGCCGGCCCCGTTGCCGATGATACCCACGTTCCCGTCCAGTCGGACGTAATCGAAGTCGTACTCGTTCGCTTTGGCTTCGAGGTCGTCATCTGCCGTCTGGTCTTCGAGTTCCGCCAGATCCGGGTGACGAAAGAGGGCGTCGTCGTCGACGTTGAACACGGCGTCGGCTGCAACGACGTCGCCATCGGCGGTGACCATGAGCGGGTTGATCTCCGCGTCGCTCCCGTCGCGTTCGTCCCAGAGTTCGTAGAGTGTCGAGAGAACGCCGGCGACATCCCCAGCGACATCGCGGTCGACGCCGGCACCGTAGACGGCCTTGCGGGCCTGGAACCCGTGCATGCCAAACGCCGGATCGACGTGCTCGCGGGCGATCGCCTCGGGATCCTCGTCAGCGACTTCTTCGATGTTGACACCGCCCCGGGTCGATACCATGGCCACCGGGCGGCCGACGTTCCGGTCCATCGTGACGCCGACGTAGAGTTCGTTCACGAAGTCCACGGCATCCTCGACGAGGACGGCGTCGACGTGGAGCCCCTTCAGATCCATCCCGAGGATGCGATCTGCCGCGTCGCGGGCGGCGGCTTCGGAGTCGACGACGTCGATCCCGCCAGCTTTGCCTCGGCCACCCACCTGGACCTGTGCCTTGATCGCGACCGGGTACCCGATCTCGTCGGCCGCAGCGACCGCCTCGTCTGTGGTCTCCGCCAACCGGGCCGCTGGCGTCGGAATCCCGACGTCGGCGAAGAGCTCCTTCGCTTGGTACTCGTGGAGTTTCATATACGGATTGTACGGTAGTTTGTCCAAACCCCGGATAGGTGTGTCGAAACCGGCCGGGGCCCGGGCTCTTGCCGGCCACCTCCGAGTGCGTCGACGTCGTCACGATGTCCACGTGATCGACAGACGGAGTACTCACGAGACGGCGCGGTGATCGTCTGGGTTCTGAGATGCCGTGGCCCGGATGACGCTGATGCCGGCGACGAACACGGCCTGGTGCAGCACGTATCCGGCGACGAGCGCGGCGAGCGCCGCGACCGCTGTCGGGACCGGGCTGACACCGTGCCAGAGCAACACGACAGCCACGAGCGTGGCCGCTTCGAGTCCGTTTTTGATGGCGTCACGCCGCTCGGCCCGGTACAGGGCTCGGAACGACTGCGCAGTGGCGTCGCCGTTCACGAACGCCTCGTAGCACATGCGTCTCTATAGCTCACCAGTTGGCTTAACCGCGGTCATCGAGTTCGAGTTCGGCGCGCGGCCAGTCTACAATTCGACGCCGCTTGGGATGAGACTATGCTGCCTGAGCAGGCTTCCCTCGTCGTCGTAGACGAGGAGCGTCCCCTTTTCGTAGACGATGTTGTCGCCATCCGCAAACTCGATCCGGACACGATAGGCGGTCGATTCGTCATCGACGCCGCGGGCGGCCTTGACTAAATCCTGGACGGCTGCCGTCTCGGCGTTGACCTCGAGGAGGAACGTACCAGTCAGCCGGTGGGTGAGCGCCACCACACAGTGGTCTCGGTTATCGTGGGCTTGCAGCCGGCACGTCACGTCGATCGTGTCGGCCGAGAGCGGATCGCCAGCCTCGTCGGTCAACCGGGCTCGCAAATCGTCGGCCGGCCCGTCGTATGCCACCACGGCCGTCGGAAGGGCGAGGGCGTCGGCCGGGCCGGCCGGCGTCTGGACATTCAGGGCGAAGTAATCACGCCTCATCCGCTACCAGGTGGTACGATTCCGGGTGCTATGAACGTAACGGGAGGGGCAACCACCGCCGGGTGGCCGCCTTTTTGGGGCCTCGACCCGACCCCCTGGCAATGGCGTGGGTCAAAGCCGAGTACGCCGGCGAACTGGCCGTCGTGGCTGCGTGGATCGCGGCACTCACGCCGTGGAGTCTCACGTTCAACCCGAACGCCCCCCTTGGAAGTTATCTGTTCGTCGCCAGATTTCCGCTCGGGGAACTGCAGGTCCGCATCCCGACCGAGATCACCGCGGACGGCACCGTGGTCGGCCGAGCCGACGCTGTCCTCGCTGAGACGTATCCTGGGTTCGAAATCATCGGTCCGGTGTTCGTCACCGATCCGGTTCGCGCCGCGGCATTTTACAGCCAGCCGGCTCTGGTACGCGGGAGCGTCGTGTGGGCCGTCGGCGCGGTCGTCGTGCTTGTCGCCCTCGGGCTCTCGATCTGGCTCTACCGGGACGAGTCCGGCGTTCGCGACCGCCTCCCATTTGACGAAGTGCGGACGATGGGCGTCTTGCTCGGCTTGGTGGCGCTGCTGTTCGTGATTGCGACGGCGTTCTACGTTCAGGCGCGTGCGACCGTCGGCATTCCGGTGCCGATCGGCGTCCTCGTCGTCGGTCTCCTGGCCGTCGTCCTGTTGCGAGTCGATCGGGTTTGAGGTCGAGCCAGTCCCGCCGGAGACTTTTGGTCCCGTGGACAGTCTCTTCGACTAGTGATGACCGTCCACGCCGCCAGCCTGTCTCTCGAATGGCTCGGATACGCGGGTCTGCGCATCGAAGGCGCCGACGCTATCGTGTACGTCGACCCCGGCCGGTACGGCACGCTGACCGGGACGTGGCACCCGGATTCCGAATCGGCGGCTAACGCACACCCGCCGGGCCGGGACTACCGCCCTGCGGACGGTGATCTCGTCTGCGTCACCCACGTCCACCACTACGACCCCGACGGGATCGATCGCGTCGCCCGGGACGACGCGACACTTCTCGTTTTCGAGGGGCTGAACGTCCACGATACCGACCGGACGGATCGTCGGCCGGCCGACCTCGGCTACGTTAGCCGTCGCGTCGGCGAGGCGGCCGAGACGGTCGCCGCCGGCTGCCCGGTCTGGACGATGCCGGCGTACAACGAACCCGACGGCGATCACCTCCGCCCGGACGGGTCACCGGTCCATCCACGCGGCTTCGGCTGTGGCTTTGTGTTCGTCGTTGACGGCACCCGCGTCTGCTGGCCCGGGGACACCGACGTCCTCCCTGGTCACGCACAGCTCGACGTGGACGTCTTCTGCCCGCCAATCGGCGGATCATTCACCATGGATCGGCGGGCCGCCGCCGAACTTGCGGCCGAGATCGACCCCGCGATCGTGTTGCCGATCCACTACAACACGTTCGACGCGCTGGAGGTGGATTCGGGTGCCTTCGCCGCAGACGTGGCCCGACGCGGTGTCCCGGTCGTCCTCGACGAGGGAGACCGTGGGACGGCCTAGAGCACCCCCATCTCGGTGAGGCGTTCGGGCAGGTAGGTGTCCGTCACGAAGTCCAGCCCGTGGGAGGCGAGGGCCTGCTGTTCGGACTTCTTCTCGATGTCGAGCTGGAGACTGATCTGCTCCTCCCAGAAGTCAGTCTGGAACCGGGGGTCCTCGAGTTCCGACTCCAATGCGTTGACGTCCGAGTCAGACAGCGGGTCCGTCGGGAGGTCGTACTCGACGATGTCCGCCGGCCGGATCCCGACGAACTCCGCCTCGGGTGTCGCGAGATACTCCGAGAGGTGGGCGCTCTTGATCGACCCGTAGGCCACCGAGCCGTAGATGCGGTACGACCAGGGATCGCCGTCGGTGAAGACCACCGCCGGGAGGTCGAGTTCGTCGTGGAGGCGCTTCGTGAGCCGCCTGGTCGCCCGCGCGGGCTGGCCCTTGAGGTGGACGACGATACAGCCGTACTCCTCGTCGAATCCGTTTTCGACCAGCCGGTCGCGCATGCCGCCGGTCTCGACGCAGAGGACGAACTCGGCGTCGTTCTCGAGGAACTCGATCGTGTCGGGGTTGTTCGGGATCTGGTAGCCCCCTTCACCGACGTCCTCCTGGCAGTGGATCTCGCGCTCGCCCCGTCTGGTCTGCTCGCGCAACAGCAGCGGTCCCATCAC
>CAYLJD010000048.1:0-17126 GCA_964383875.1 uncultured Halobacteriales archaeon | reverse complement strand
GCGGGAGTTCGGCGTTGTCGTAGAGCATCTTCTCGAAGTGCGGGACCGTCCAGTCACGGTCGGTCGCATACCGGTGGAACCCGCCCCCGAGCTGGTCGTACATGCCCCCGTCGGCCATGGCGTCGAACGCCTCGACCGCGACGTCCCGGAACGCCTCGCGTCCCGTCCGCTCGACGGCGCGCATGAGCACGTGCAGCCGGCCTGGCTGGGGAAACTTCGGCCCCCGCCCCCAGCCACCCGCCTCCCGGTCGGCGCCTCGAACGGCCGCCTCCGCGGCGGTTTCCAGGAGGCGATCCCCGTCGTCCGTGTCGCCCGCCTCGGGGACGGATTCGACTTCGTGCGTGATCGCGTCCGCCCACTCCCCGGCCCGTGATTCGAGTTCCGACCGTTGTTCGGGATCGGACCAGGCGTCCCGGATGTCAGTGAGCAACTGCCGAAAGCCCGGCTGGCCACGGGCCGGCTCGGTCGGAAAGTACGTCCCGACGTAAAACGGGTTGCCGTCGGGTGTCAGCCAGACGGACAGGGGCCAGCCGCCGCGGCCGGTCACCTGGTGACAGATCGTCTGGTAGAGGCGGTCCAGGTCCGGGCGCTCCTCCCGGTCGACCTTGATCGGCACGAAGTGTTCGTTCAACAGTTCGGCGACCGATTCGTCGGCGAAGCTCTCGTCGGCCATGACGTGACACCAGTGGCAGGCGGCGTAGCCGACAGAGAGAAAGATCGGGACGTCCCGCTCGCTGGCGGCAGTGAGCGCCGCCTCGTCCCAGGGCTGCCAGTTGACCGGATTGTCGGCGTGCTGGCGGAGGTACGGGCTCTCCTCCTCGTCGAGCCGGTTCCGGTCGGTGGGGACAGACATACTACTCGCTAAGTCGCCGGCGTACAAAGAGGCGGTGGCTGAGCCGTATCGGACGCCCGACCGGTCGCCGCGTCTCCAGTAGAGCGACTGACAGTCGCGACTCTCAGTCCGACACCGGCTCCGGTTCGACGACCTCCGCGAACGCGAAGTTCTCTCGCGCCTCCGTGATTTCGATCGTCACGCGGTCGCCGATCCCGGTCTCC
The DNA here is from genome assembly GCA_964383875.1 of uncultured Halobacteriales archaeon. Classification (GTDB taxonomy): domain Archaea; phylum Halobacteriota; class Halobacteria; order Halobacteriales; family Haloarculaceae; genus CAYLJD01. The sequence goes on along the minus strand of CAYLJD010000048.1, from coordinate 16,070 downwards.
GGTACGAATATCACGTATCCGGGGCCGATCTTGGCGACACCGTCCCCCTGCTCGCCCATGTCTTCGATCTCGACTTCGAGTGACTCGCCCGCTGCCACGGGTGGGTCTTCCTGGCCACGACGACGGCCCTGGGACCCCCCACGCCCCGTCTCTTCGGACCCGACCGGCGGGAGAATCGCAATCCGATACCGCTCGCCCACCTCCAGGCCCCCAATTTCCAGTTCCCGGTCCGGGACGCGAATCGTCGGCGGTGGCCCGGACTCGATCTCCCCAGTGAACACGGTATACGCATCTTCTGAAATCTCCATCCTGTATCGCCATGGCCCCGTTCGGCAGACTGTGGATTGAATGTATCGGATGAAGATCAAGGACTATATCGGGTGGCAGCTCCCGCCAGTCCCGGGAGACCGCCGACACGTCGCCCCGTACCGTCGGCGGGATTCTGCTCCACGGCCCCCGACCCTCGGCAGTCCGAGGCACAATACTTAGGGTGGCGGCTCGTGGGGCTTCGAGTATGACGGAGACTGTGTTGCTCGTCGGTGGTGGCGGCCGGGAACACGCCATCGCCCGCGCGGTTGCCGACGCCGGGGCGACGCTGTACGCGTGTGCCGGCAACAAGAATCCGGGGATCGCCCGTCTCGCCGATGGATTCGAGTCCCTCGAAACCACGAACCCCACCGCCGTCACGACGTACGCCGAGTCTGTCGGTGCGACGCTGGCCGTCGTCGGTCCCGAGGCGCCCCTGGAGGCAGGCGTCGCCGACGCCCTCGACGAGGCCGGCGTCTACGCGTTCGGACCCCACGAAGCGGAGGCCCGCATCGAGACAGACAAAGCGTTCCAGCGTCGCTTCATGGAGCGCCACGACATCCCGGGCTGTCCGGACTTCGAGACGTTCGAAGACATGGCGGCCGCCTGCGAGTTCATCGACGCGTACGACGGAGACCTGGCGATCAAGCCCGTCGGACTCACCGGCGGCAAGGGGGTGCGCGTCATGGGGGACCAGGTCACCGCAGCCGAGGCGAAACAGTACGTTCGCGAGTCGGACTACGAGCGAATCGTCCTCGAAGAACGTCTCGTCGGCGAGGAGTTCACGATTCAGGCCTTCGTCGCAAACGGCGACCTCCGCGTGACGCCCGCCGTCCAGGACCACAAGCGGGCCTACGAGGGTGACGAGGGGCCGAACACCGGCGGGATGGGCTCGTACAGCGACGCGTCGCTCCACCTCCCGTTCATGACGGAGGCAGACTACCGCGAGGCCGTCGACATCCTCCAGGCGACAGTCGACGCCCTCGAGGGCTACAAGGGCGTCCTCTACGGCCAGTTCATGCTCACCGCCGACGGGGTGCGCGTCGTGGAGTTCAACGCCCGCTTCGGCGACCCGGAGGCAATGAACACGCTGCCGGTACTGACGACGGATTTCGTGGACGTGCTGCGTGCCGCGCGCGATGGCGAAACCCTCCCGCGACTCACGTTTCGGCCCCAGGCGACTGTCTGCAAGTACGCCGTCCCCGAGGGCTATCCGACACACCCCGAGGCCGGCGCCCGGGTGACCATCGACGAAGACAGTGCCGGCGACGCCATCCTCTTTTTCGCGAGTGTCGAGGAGCGCGACGATGGGATCTACACGACGACGTCCCGCTCGTTTGCGGTTGTCGGTGTCGCGGATACGATCACTGACGCCGAAGCCATCGCCGAGACCGCACTCGAACGCGCGGGCACGCCGGGTCTCCGCGTCCGTCACGACATCGGCACGCCGGACCTCGTCCAGCGACGTATCGACCACGTGGCAAACATGCGGAGTCCGTAACAGCCCCCGGGCGGGAGTTGGATGGCGATTCAGGTCGACTGGCGGACGAGTGTCAGTCTCGTGGGGTCGGTCCTCACGTGGCTCGCCTTACCGCTCTTGCCGTCGCTCGCGCTGGCGATCTACGACGGCCGGGACGTCCTCCCGTTCGTGGTGACGATTGCCGTCTGCGTGGTGCTCGGCCAGGCCCTCCGCCGGTTGACGGCCGAGCGGCAATTCCACGATCGGGAGGCCTTTCTCATGGTCGCGCTGGTCTGGCTCGCCATCGCGGCGGTCGGCGCACTCCCCTTCGTCCTCTCGGGAACGGGCGTCTTCTCCAACCCGATCGACGCCCTCTTCGAAAGCACCAGCGGTGTCACGACCACAGGTGCCACGGTGATACTCGACTTCGAGGCCCACTCCCGGGCGCTCTTACTCTGGCGCCAAATCCTCCAGTGGCTGGGCGGGCTCGGCATCCTGCTCGTCGCCACGGCGGTGCTCGCCCGCCTCTCCGTCGGGGGCGCGAAACTCATGGAGACCGAGAGCCAGACTCAGGACGTCAGCCGATTGACGAGCCGGTTTTCGGACACCGCCCGGATTCTGTTCGGGTTATACGTCGGCCTCACCGCGCTTGCCGCGGCCTCGCTCGGGGCCGTGGCGCTGGCCGGGTATGCGCCCGAGTTGACGCCATTCGACGCAATCGCCCACGCACTGACGTCTGTAGCCACTGCCGGCTTCTCACCCCGAGCGGACAGCATCGGGGCCTTCAGTCCCGCCGTCCAGTGGGTGCTTGTCCCCTTCATGGCCATCGGGGCAGTCAATTTCGTGTTGCTGTATGCCGTCCTCCGTGGCAACCTGGGTCGGCTCCGCCGGAGCGAAGAGTTCTGGGCATACCTCGGTATTCTCGCGACGCTGAGTACGTTGCTCGTCGGCGTCCTCCTCGCGGACGGTCAGTTCGCAGCCGTCGAACCGACGCTCCGCCACGGCGTGTTCCAGATCGTCTCCATGGTGACGACGACCGGGTACGCGACGATCAACTTCGATCTCTGGTCGCCCCCGGCCAAGCAGCTGCTGTTCGTCTGCATGTTTCTCGGCGGCATGGCCGGCAGCACGACGTGTTCGATCAAGGTGTTCCGGTGGCTCGTCGTCGCCAAAGCCTTCGGCCGAGACCTGTTCGTCGCCGCCAAGCCCGAAACCATTCGGCCAGTCCGTCTCTCCGGGACTGTCGTCGACGAGAGGACCATCCGCGACGTCTACTCGTATACCCTCCTGAGCCTGATCATCTTCCTCCTCGGGTCGGTCGCGATCGTCGTCATCAGTGCCCGAGTCGGGCACGACGTTACCGAATTCGAGGCCCTCAGCGCATCGGCCTCGACGTTTTTCAACATCGGTCCGGCGTTCGGCCAAGCCGGGCCGTTCAACAGCTACCACTCGTATCCGACGGCAGCAAAGAGTCTCATGACGCTGTTGATGTGGATCGGTCGCATCGAGATCATCCCGGTACTCGTCCTCCTCCGACTCTCGTTCTGGACGCGGCCGTGACGGGCGGCCGATCAGTTGCGCCCAAAACCGATGGACTCCGCTGGGTCGGGGACTAGGTGCCGGCTGTTCCCCACCCGCGTCGCAGGTAGTTGATCAGGAAGGCGAAAAAGACCACGAGGTTCACGGCAGCGGCGAGCTGCCCGATCGGCCCGAAAGCGGTGATACCCATGCCCACGTTGAAGGTGATTGCCAGGGGCTCGAGCCACTGGCCGAGGATCGCGACGACCGCCGTCACCTCGCGGTAGCCGACGAACAGGTCGTCGATGAAAAACGAGAACAGGATGATGATGATCGAGATGCCCATGAGGTGCACGTGGGTTGCGGTCATCCACTGTGGCGGGGCAGCCGTGCCGCCGAGTGTGGCCGGGCTCAACATCGCCTCCTGGTAGTTTCCGTAGATGACTGCCAGCCCCAGTCCCGCCAGTCCGGACAGCCTGAGTGCGTCTGCAGCGCGTGACATACAGGGTGCCGGATAACGCCGAAATGATAAATAACTAACTCATATATTTCCGTATATATTCTCATGTAATGAAGGCTGACCCTCCCGAAATCAGTCACCCCGGCCGTTCGGCGGCGGTTTCCACGAGATTGAAGGCCGCACGTCTCGAATCGGCGTCGAGTGACCGACGAGGACCCCGATGGCAACTCGACGGCGACGCGGCGGCGGACCGATCTGTCGGTCCGAGAGACGCCCGGCCCGTCCAATTCCTTCCGGGGCTGGTACCGCCACTACAACCCGCTGCGCGTCGCGCTCAACTACGTCGTGATCGTCGTCTGTCGGATCTCGCCGAGCCTGCGCCTCAAGCGGTGGCTGCTTCGTCGGATCGGGGTGACCGTCGGCGAGGGCGCAGTACTCGCACTCGAGTCCACGCCCGACGTGTTCTTTCCGGAGTTGCTGACTGTGGAGGCACACGCGATTGTCGGCTACGACGCGACGCTCCTCTGTCACGAATTCCTCCAGGACGAGGTGCGCACCGGCGAAGTCGTCGTCGGCGAGCGGGCCATGATCGGTGCCGGTGCCATCGTCCTCCCCGGTGTCGAGATCGGGGCGGACGCGCGGGTGGCGGCAAACTCGCTCGTGGACCGCGACGTGCCGCCCGGGACCACCGTCGCCGGAGTACCCGCCGAACCCGTCAGTGCCCGCGGGGATGAGTGACGAATCGTCAGTGACCGCCACTGAGAGAGCTGAAGCCGTGCTCGACCGGGGGTTGGCCGAAACCGCCGACATCGGGGCTGAAACGGCCCGTTTCGAGATTTTCGATCCGGAGGGCCGACAGGTAGAATATGCGACCGTCCCCGAGAACGGCCACTCGGTCTGCGAGACGGGTTAATGGCCGGTCCGGGTCAGGACGGCCCGCGAGTCAGAACTCGGGACGAACAGCCACAACGACGAGCGTGGCCGACCCGGCTGATTGGCTCGGTCGACGCCGACGCCCTCGGTGCCATCAGTGACGATTCGTCCGGTGTCCGAATTGCGGCCGTCCCGGCACGACCCTCGAGCGCGGACAGGGTGTTCGCCTAGTCGACTGGGCAGGATGTGGGGCACGGTCGTCACCGGGCGAGGCCGAGACGAGAAATCGCGCTGGGCGTCAACCCAGCTGTTTGAGTGTTCTGAGGTCGTGTTCTGTTCGCATGAATTCAGCCAGTCGTCGGTGCTCGTGACAGTCCGGACAGCGAAATCGACTGTCGAGCCCGGGGAGCGACGTCGGCGAGGACTCCCACTCCTTGACGCACTCGGGACATAACAACCGAATGTAGGCCTCTTCCATGCGTGTGAGTGCCACACAAGGGAAGGAGAAAAAGCTGGTGGAGGCCCGAGCAGCAGTCACTCGATCACGCCGGGACGCCGGTTTCGGCCTCGAGCAGCTCCTTGTACCGGTTGCGGATCGTGACTTCCGAGATGTCGGCCACCTCACCGACACGGGACTGGGTGACTTTCTCGTTCGTGAGCAGCGCCGCCGCGTACACGGCAGCGGCGGCGAGGCCGACGGGCGACTTCCCGCTCAGGATGCCCTGTTCGCGGGCCGACTCGATGAGCTGCCGGGAGCGCCGTTCGACCTCGTCCGAGAGGTCCAGGTCGGAGACGAACCGCGGGACGTAGCTCTCCGGATCGGCCGGTTTGACCTCGAGGCCGAGTTCCCGGACGACGTACCGATACGTGCGGGTCAGTTCCATCCGGTCGACACGGGAGACCCGGGAGATCTCGTCGAGCGATCGCGGCGTTCCGGCCTGGCGAGCGGCGGCGTACAGGGACGCGGAGGCGACACCCTCGATCGACCGGCCTGGTAGGAGATCGTCCTCCAGCGCGCGACGGTAGATTACTGAGGCCGTCTCACGGACGGTCTCGGGCAGACCGAGCGCACTGGCCATCCGGTCGATCTCGCCGAGGGCCTGTTTCAGGTTGCGCTCCTTGCTGTTCCGGGTGCGGAAGCGCTCGTTCCAGGTGCGCAGCCGCTGCATCTTCTGGCGCTGCTTCGAGGAAAGCGCCCGGCCGTAGGCGTCCTTGTCCTGCCACCCGATGTTGGTGGACAGGCCCTTGTCGTGCATCATCGTCGTCGTCGGTGCCCCGACGCGGGACTTCTGATCTTTCTCGCGCGAGTCGAAGGCCCGCCACTCCGGCCCCGGATCGATCTCGTCCTCTTCGACCACGAGCCCGCAGTCCTCACAGACGACCTCGCCGTGTTCCTCGTCGGAGATCAGACGGCCCCCACACTCCGGGCACGTCTCCTGGCGCTCGCGCGGCTCCGTTCGTTCCTGCTCCGCCGCCTCCGTCTCTTTGATTGATGTCTCAGTCATGGTGAATTGCTGGGTACGAAAGCTCTATACCACGAGAGCTCCCTTGTCTTGAGTATTGGTTAGTTCGAAAGATACTTAAATGTGTCGCCTGCCCCGTGTCGAACTGGACGAGGGGAGTGGTACCGAGGCACACGATGGTCGGTCCTATAAGGTTCGGAAGCGCCGGGAGCCGTTCGCCCGAATCTGCCGGTGTTCCGATGGCGGTGGCGAACTCGCCGTCCACCGGGACTCAGACCGTGAAGAGGTGTCCCTCGGCCGGGACGTCGAACAGCCCGAGCCGCGCCCCGGCATCAAGCCACGCGTGTCCGTACGCGAACGCCGCCACCGCGTTCACGGCGTCACCATCCTCCATGAAGTGGCGCCCGTCTTCGAGGTACGCATCCGCCATCGACCGGCAGTCCCCGGCACCGTCGGCGAGTGGCGTCTCTGGCGGCGGGGCGACGTCCGCAGCATCGAGCGCCTTCGCAAGCAGTTGCTCGTACGTGGCGGCCTTCTCGGCAGGATCTGGCATGGCCGGTCAGTTGGCCACCGCACTGGTTAAGGGTCCCGCTCGGCGGATCGCCGGCCAGTGACAATATACCATACTCCGACCGTCCCGGCGATTGGGGACACGTCGGGAATCCGACCGAGAGCGGCGGACGCTGGTGTCGCCGAAACACACGGGCGCAACCTACATGGCGGGGCCACGACAAGGGCGACACATGGCAGACGCCGAGCACCGGCGGCTCATCATCGCCGGGTCGGGCATCGCGGGACTCACGGCCGCTATCTACGCTGCGCGCTCGAATCACGCCCCGCTCGTCCTCGAGGGGGACGAGCCGGGCGGCCAGCTCACGCTGACGACGGACGTGGCGAACTATCCGGGCTTCCCGGAAGGGATCGACGGCACGGAGCTGATCCAGCGCATGAAATCCCAGGCCGAGCGCTTCGGCGCCGAACTCGACCACGGGATCGTCGCCGACGTCGACGCGACGGAGCGACCGTTCCGTGTCGAACTCACGAACGGTGACCTCTACACCTGTGACGCGCTCATCGCGGCTTCGGGCGCAAGCGCTCGCACCCTCGGCGTCCCCGGCGAGGACGAACTGATTGGGTATGGCGTGTCGACCTGTGCGACCTGCGACGGCGCGTTCTTCCGCGGTGAGGACATGCTCGTGGTCGGCGGCGGGGATGCCGCCATGGAGGAGGCGACCTTCCTGACCAAGTTCGCCGACACGGTCTCCATCGCGCACCGCCGCGAGGAGTTCCGTGCCGAGGACTACTGGATCGACCGGGTGCACGAAAAGGTCGACGCCGGCGAGATCGAGATCATGCGAAACACCGAACTCCTGGAGATTCACGGGACGCCCGAGGACGGCGTCGAGTTCGTGACGCTCGCTCGCAACGAGTCCGGATACCCGACGGAGCACCTGGACGAGCCAGCGACGGAGACGTTCGAGCTGGACGTCGGCGCGGTCTTCCTCGCGATCGGCCACACGCCCAATACCGACTACCTCCAGGGAACCGGCGTCGAGATGGACGAGGCCGGTTACGTCCAGACAGAGCCAGGCGCGGGCCCCGGCCAGACACGGACCGGCGTCGATGGGTTGTTCGCCGCCGGCGACGTCGTCGACTACTACTACCAGCAGGCGATCACGGCGGGCAGCATGGGCTGTAAAGCCGCGATCGACGCCGACGAGTACCTCGAGGGGCTGGCCGAAGCGGCTGCCGGGTCGGCTGACGCAGCGGCGGCCGGATCCGACGACTGACGGCGGCTTTCACCGACCGGCGTCCGAGCCCGTCACCAACCCTTATCCGCCCACTCCGAGAGTCCCGGGACATGGCGTTACACGCAAACAAGGACGACGTCCCGCGTGTCGGGTTCGATTCGCGGGGCGGTGAACTCGAGACGCGCATGGTCCACGGCCGATCGATGAGCATGGTCTACGCCCGGCGGCCCGACGGCTACCACTCCGCGCCCCACGTGCATCCGGCCGAGCAGCTGAACTTCGTCCTGGAAGGATCGGTGTGGCTGTTCGTCGAAGACGAGGCCGCACTGCTCGAACCTGGAGATTTCCACCGGGTGCCGGGAATGGCCGTCCACTGGGCCAAAGTCGAGGAGGGGCCGGCGGTCCTCGTCGAGGCCCACAGTCCTCCATACACGGGCGACGCCGAACTCGCCGGCGAGGACCGGGAGCACGTCGTCGGGTTGTTCGGGGCGGACGAGGAGCCGGACGTGCCAGACGAGTCCGGGAGTGTCTGGGCAGCCGAGTCGTACGCCGACGACGAAGCGGCAATGATGGACGCGTTTCGGTCCGGGGAAGAGTAGGCGCGACGAGCGACCAGTTAAGGGACCGGCCGCCGAGGCCGCGGATATGGCCGAGCTCGAACGTCGGTCCGCCGACGTCGACGAGGAGTACGGCGTCCTGAAGGCCGACGACGATCCCCGGTCGAAGGCAGAGATCGTCTCGACCATCGCCCGACAACACCCCATCGAACTCGATGAGCGACTCGATACGCTGGCCGACCCCGTTATCATCGAGTGCGCGAGTCCCGGCTGGCAGCCGGACGTCTGGCCGCCGCGAGACGCCTACCCGGACGACGAGCTTCCACCGACCTACACCGAGGCGGGCGACGTGCGGTACCCCGCGGTGCCGTGCTCGATCGAGGACCAGGCCCAGACACTCATCGACGCGATCGAGGCGGGGTGTGCGACCACGCACGTCCATCCCCGCGACCCCGAGGACTGCCTCGGGACTGACGACCCCGACTTGCTCGCCGAGATCTACGACCGGGTCTTCGACGCGACGGACCCCGTGACGGTCCAGCACTCCTGGCAGCTGACGCCCGACGGGAGCATCGACTACGTCGAGATCGCCGAGGAGACGCTGGCGGCGGCCGACGGGAGCAACCGGTACATCCAGGCGAGCATCGTGCTCTGGCCGCCCTTCGACTCCTACCCGGACCACTACACTGACCGGGTGGTCGACGGCATCGAGTTCTACCGCGACCACGGCATCAAACCCATCCACAAGGTCCGGAGCGCGTACGACACGCGCAAACTCCGGCGGGAACTCACCCGCACTGGACTCGACGACGAGGACCCGTTGTGCATCTTCCACGACATGGGCCACCCGTTCGGGTGGCCGCTCGACCAGGATCCCTGGATGCCCATCGAGATGATCACGGGCCTCGAAGGGACGGCCCAGCGGTTCCCTGACGACACGGTCATCGGGGTCTGCTCCGGCGGCCGAAACTGGCTGCCGATCACGGTCGAGGCGATCCTGCGCGGCGTCGACTACGTCCGTGTCGGCATCGAGGACTTCTACTGGATGTACCCCCACCGTGACGAGGTGATTCAACACAACATCGACTGCGTTCGGAAGGTCGTCCAGATCTGCGAGATTCTCGGGCGAGAGGTCGCGAGCCCCGACCAGGCGCGGGACATCCTCGGAATCAGCCGGACATAATTGTAGGATTACAATAGATTCATATCCATTGACTCAAATGTGGTATACCGTATCATGGCTCAAACCAGTGTGACCGAAGACTACGAGGTGTACGAGCCGGACTGGAGCGACGCCGAGGGGTTCCCCATCGAGATCGACGAGGGGGTGAACATCAACCTGATCGAGCAGTTGCACACCGAGGAGATGCGGCCGCGTCTGTGGCGCTTCCAGCCGGGTGACCAGCTGAGCTACCACATTCACGAGCAGCAAGAGGAGCTGTTCTACGTGGTGGAGGGGACCGGCCAGATGCTGGTCGGCTCCGACCGTGAACTGGTCGAAATTCCCGAGGGTGGGTTCTTCAAACCAGGCATCAAGACCCCCCGACAGCTCAGGAACGACACCGACGAGGAATCGGTTTGGCTGATCGTCGGAGCGCCGAACGTGATGGAGGGGAAGCTCTGGGACGAGTACGACGAGGAGGGACGCCCCACCGAACGCGGCCGGTTTGCCGACCTCGACGAATTCTTCTGAGGGGACAGTCACGGCCAAATTCGTCCCAATGGGTCCATGTCGGGGGTGTGGCGGGACCGTCGTTCGCGTCTCGTGGCCTCGGCGGGCCCAAACATTCGTTATTGGTGGGTCCCGAGAGCGTATCATGTCCGAAGCCCGACAGCCAACCGTCGACGCGTCACCGCCAGACAGCCCCATCCACCTCACCGGGACGGACCACGTTACCGTCGAGGGGACAAACACCGCAGACACGATCGAGTTCTACCGCGACCTCCTCGGCATGCCGCTGGTCCTGCGCCAGCCGAATCTGGATCGGGCCCACCTCACCCATCTGTTCTTCGACACCGGCGACGGACGGCTGTTGTCGTTTTTCGTCACCGAGGAGCGCGACTCCGTGGATAGCTCGGATCCCGATCCGGGGCAGGTGCACCACCTCGCCTTTCGAATCGACAGCGACCGCATCGCCGACGTCGCCGCGGCGCTCGAGGCTGCCGGGTATCCGGTCTCGGAGTTCGACCGCGGGGCCTTCCATTCACTGTACACGGAAGACAACAACGGGCTGGGCATCGAACTCGTCGCCGACAAGTTCGCCGTATCGGACGACCGCCGCGGCGAGGTGCTTGCCCTCGCACAGCACCTTCGGCTGGACGACGGTGCGGACTTCGTGAAGACCGAGCACATGCGGGAGGCGATCCGGACGCTCGGGCTCGACGTCGACGAGACAGCGGTGCGGGACGCGGCAGCCGGACGGGATGTCTGAGACCGCGGGGCACCGTTGCGGCCGTTGCGCATCGAGGCCACTCCACTCCGACTTCGTCGAACGACACCGTAAGGAGCCACCGGGCCCAACGACGAGTCATGGGACGTAACATGCTCGTCAACGGCGAGTGGCAGACCGACGTCGAGCCGTCGACTGACGGCGACGGCGCCTTCGACCGCGTCGAAACGACGTTCCGGGACCAGATCGAGCCGGGCGGGCGGTTCACGCCCGCTGCCGACCGGTACCATCTGTACATCGCGAGGAACTGTCCTTGGGCCCACGGCGCCGCCCTCACACGACGACTGGCCGGTTTGACGGACGTCGTGTCGATGGATATCGTCGATCCGCGCCGCGAGGACGACGGCTGGGAATTCACCCCGGAGCGAGACGGCTGTACGCCCGACACGGTCAACGGCTGCGAGTATCTCCGGGACGTGTACGTCCGCGCCGATCCGGACTACACCGGCCGGGTCACCGTGCCGGTTCTGTGGGACCGCGAGCGCGGGACCATCGTCAACAACGAGTCGATCGAGATCATGCGGATGTTCGCGACCGGCCTCGCCGCGTACGGAGACGGGTTCGACCTCTATCCGGCGGACTACCGCGCCCAGATCGATCAGATCGTCGACGCAATCTACGATCCGATCAACAACGGCGTCTACCGCGCCGGATTCGCGGCCACGCAGTCGGCCTACGACGAGGCCGTGACGGACGTCTTCACCGCACTGGACCACTGGAACGACGTTCTCGCGGACCAGCGGTACCTCGCCGGCGACCGACTCACGCTCGCGGACGTCCGGCTGTTCCCGACGCTGATTCGGTTCGACGCGGCCTACCACACGGGCTTCAAGTGCGACAAGCAGTACCTCTCCCAGTACGACCACCTCTGGCCGTACCTGCGCGACCTGTACCAGACGCCGGGCTTCGCCGAGACGGTCCGCATGGACCACATCAGGGACCACGGCTACTTCCAGGGCGAGATCACGCCGATCGGCCCGGACCTGGACTTCGACGCCCCGCACGACCGCGACCGCCTGCCCGGCGAGGCGCCGACGGCCGTCTCGGCGCAGTGATCGGGCGACACTCGCGGCTCCCGCGAGGTCTCGACGCCGGCAGCCGGCGTCACATGCAGCGACCGGATCACCAACCCGGCTGCGAGGAAAAGCCAAACGCTCTTTGCGGCCCGCCGGTTTGTCGGGGAAGATGACTGACGGTGAGACGGAACCCCGACCGGGATCCACGGCAGAGGCCTTCTTCCCGGAGGGGACGTTCAACGACTGGATCGGTCTCACGGTCGAGGACATCGACGACGGCGAGGTGGTCCTCTCGACCGAGTTCGAACCGTTCAAACAGAATCCGGGAGGGGTGCTACACGGCGGGGTGACGGCGACGCTGATCGACGTCGCCGCCGGGATGGCGATCGGGAGCGCGAACGAGGGATCCGACGACATGCGGGCGACCACGAACCTCGACGTCCAGTATCTTCGGCCGATCACAGATACGGCCTACGCGACGGCCGAGGTGATCCGGATCGGCTCGACGAACGCCGTCGCTCGCGTCGAAGTCGAAAGCACGTCGCCCGAGGGCGAGCGGAAAGTCGTCGCCACCGGCACCGTGACGTACCAGCGACAGTAGGTCCGACTCTCCAGTACCCTACGTGGTGAACACGTCGTTGAGGAGGTCGACAACCGTCTCGGTGACGTCGTCCCCGTCCTCCACGACACCGCTGAGTCCGTACATCGGGGCGGTCGCGTCCTCGGTCTCCGCGTCGGCGGCCACGTCGACCGATGCCCGCAGGTCGTCGAGGAACGTATCCACCACGGGTGCGTGGTGGGCCATGACCGAGAGGTGGATGCTCCGCGGGCGTTGCTGGCGTTCGACCTCCCACCCGCGATCCGAGAGCTCCCGGTGGACGGTCCAGGCATTGACGTCCTCGCTGGTGGATTCGATCCCCAGCAGGGTCATGTCCGGGTCGCTCACGACCGCCAGCTCGTCCATCTCGGCGACGGCGTCAGCGATCCGCTCGGTCGCCGCCATCGTCTCGCGGGCGATCGCTCGATACCCCTCCCGGCCGAAGTGGTTCATGATCGCCCACGCCGCCGCGATGGGGCCGGCCGGCCGCGTCCCCTGCATGTTTGGCGCGACGTAGATGCCACCCGGCCACGCGTCGTAGGCGTAGTACTGGTCCCGCCGGCGCTGCGCGTCCCGATGGAGCAGGGTGGAGATGCCCTTGGCCGTGTACCCGTACTTGTGCGGGTCGACGGAGATCGACGTGACCCCGGGCACCCGGAAGTCCCATGGCGGGATGTCGTGGCCCTCGTCTTCCAGGAACGGCAGCACGAACCCGCCGATGCAGGCGTCGACGTGGCACGGGACGCCGGCCTCGGCTGCCACGGCCGCGACGTCCGCGACCGGATCGACGACGCCGTGGGGGTACGAGGGTGCCGAGGCGACGACGAGGGCCGTGTCGTCGTCCACAGCATCGGCGATGGCCTCGGGATCGGCCCGCCAGTCGTCCCGCGTCGGGGTCATCACGGGCTCGAGGTCGAAGTAGTGGGCGGCTTTCGCCCAGGCCGGGTGGGCCGTCTCGGGATAGACCAGTCGTGGCGCGGTGACGCCCTGATTCCTGGCCCGTTCGCGGGCGGTGTAGACGGCCAGCAAGATACTCTCGGTGCCGCCCGACGTGACGTTCCCCGCAGCCGTGTCGCCGTTGGTCATGTCCGCGACCATCCCGACGACCTCGTTCTCGAAGCTCAGAATGCTCGGAAAAACCAGCGGGTTCAGCGCGTTCTCCGACGCGAACAGCTCGTAGGCGTCGTTTCTGAGCTCCTCGATGTCCTCGCCGGCGTGGTAGACCAGACTCCAGGTGCGTCCCTCGCGCCAGTCGGCGTCACCCTCGCGTCGGTCCGCCATCTCGGCCAGCACCGCCTCGCGGGCGCGACCGGTTTCGGGCAGGTCCATGGGTCCCCAACAGGTGGCCGGCTCTTGAAACGTCGGGCCCCGGCCCCGCCAGTACCGTTTTGTCCCTCCCGGTCGCCACCACTGGCATGGACGACGACGCGATGGGCCGGTTTCCGGTCCCCGACCGCGACGCACTGCCAGGCGATGTGCGCGACCGGATCGACGAGGAGACCGAGGACGCCGGGTTCACGCCGAACGTCTTCAGCGCCTTTGCCTACAAGCCGAGTCACTTCCGGGCCTTCTTCGCGTACCACGACGCGTTGACTGACGACTCCGCCTTGGAGCGCACCGAGATCGAGATGCTCGTTGTGACCGTTTCCGGGGTCAACGACTGTCTGTACTGCGTCGTGGCCCACGGCGCACTGCTCCGGGTCTTCTCGGGTGATCCACACCTCGCCGATCAGCTCGCCACGAACCATCGCACTGCGGATCTATCCGAACGGCACCGCGCCATGCTGGACTTCGCGGTGAAACTCACCGAGCAGCCCGGTGCCGTGGACGGTGCCGACCTCGCGGCGTTAGACGAGGCCGGCTTCTCCGAGGAGGAGATCTGGGACATCACCAGCGTCGTCTCGCTGTTCAACCTCTCGAACCGTATGGCGACGGTCGCGGACATGCGTCCGAACGAGGAGTTTTACGAGATCGGACGCGCATAAATCACACCCGTGGAATCGTGGGGGACAGAGCAAGTCGCGAGACAGCGGCCGGATGGCGGTGCGACTGCCATATTCCGGAGGATTTCGCAAAACGCCCTCCGTGACTGGCTGCGTGATAGATCGCATGGATTGTTAGGATTGTTCCTAACACTTATTGTGTGAGGTCACATCCGAATATTCACGGATGGGCGACGTTGTCGTCGTCGAGGATGAAACGGTCGCCTACGATGACGGGCGCGTTGCAAGCATCCGCGTACTCGCCGTCCCAGAGTCGGAGACGTTTCCAGAGGGAATCAAATACAAATTCCACTATGGAACGGTCGACGCAGAAAATCCCATCATTCGGTACGACAACCACCACGGTAAACACGAACGCCATACAGGTGCGGACACCGAGGAAATAGATTTTCCCGGGCTCGAGGCGCTCTTCCGTGACTGGCGCGACCACCTGCCCCCGGACAAACGAACGGACTGGTAACCCATGACCCGAACACTCCACGTCCACATCGGACCACAGACGAAGCGGAACCAGATTGAAGACACTCTCGCGGCGATCGACGCGGGTGAAGAGGTCGACCCACAACCCTCCCGGCTTGCCGTCGAGAGTCTCGAAACGTTTCACCGCGTGTTTCGACCGACGAATCTTGCGTTACTACAAGCGATCGCCGAACACCAGCCTCAGAGCATCCGGGAGCTGGCCCGAATGGTCGGTCGGCACCCGCCTGATGTCACCGAGAATATCAACGAACTCGCCAAGTATGGACTCGTCGAGCTGCAAGAGGACGGCCGGGCGAAGCGGCCGACGTTGTGGTACGACGAGATTGTGGTAGAGGGACAGATTTCCCTTGATTCGACCGACCTCGACATCGCGCCGGCGTGATCAGGGCCATGTAACAGTCACGTCGCGTGTGACCGGGATTGCGCGACGGACCTCCATACGACATTTGGCACCGGTATACCGATTCAAATTACACCACGGCAGGGGAGTCGACACTGCCATCGGCGGCAGCTGCACACGCACGCGAACCCGATTCCTCCCACCGCTCAAGTGGTGGGTTCCCGCGCAGGACTCCTATGAACGACCACGAAACTCGGGAATCGGACGCACTCCGTTAGACGCCGGGCACGCTCTCCTCGGCTTCGAGGAGTTCGTGGTACCGGTTGCGGATCGTCACCTCGGAGATGTTGGCGACCGCGCTGACTTCGTTTTGCGTGACCTTCTCGTTGGTCAACAGCGAGGCCGCGTACACCGCGGCGGCGGCGAGCCCGACCGGGGACTTCCCGGAGTGAACACCCTCGTCCTTGGCATTCTTGAGGAGCTGCCGAGCGCGGCGCTCGACCTCCTCCGAGAGATCAAGGTCCGACGTGAACCGCGGCACGTAGCTCTCGGGATCGGCGGGCTGGATCTCGAGGTTGAGTTCGCGGACCACGTACCGGTACGTCCGGGCGATTTCGTCCTTGCCGACCCGCGAGACGTTCGCGATCTCGTCGAGCGAGCGCGGCGTGCCGGCCTGTCGAGCTGACGCGTACAGCGCCGCGGTCGAGACGCCTTCGATCGACCGGCCGGGGAGGAGATCGTCGTCCAGTGCCCGGCGGTAAATGACGGAGGCGGTCTCCCGGACGTTTTCGGGCAG
>CAYLJD010000047.1:0-17228 GCA_964383875.1 uncultured Halobacteriales archaeon | reverse complement strand
CGAGCGGCCTCTCCCGCAAGGCCATCGAGCAGGAGCTGGCCAACAGCCTCGACCGACTCGGGATGGACACGGTCGACCTCTACCAGACCCACCGCTGGGATCCAGCAACGCCGATCGCGGAAACCCTCCGGGTCCTCGACGACGCCGTCCGCCGGAACCAGGTCCGGTACATCGGTGCCTCCTCGATGTGGGCGCACCAGTTTGCCGAGGCGCTCTCCACTAGTGACCGGCGTGGGCTCGACCGGTTCGCGACGATGCAGAACCACTACAACGTGCTCTACCGGGAGGAAGAACGCGAAATGCTCCCGCTCTGTGAACGCGAGGGTGTGGGCACCATCCCGTGGTCCCCCCTCGCACGCGGTGTCGCCGCACGGCCGCACGCGGACGCCGACGCGACGACCCGCGGCGAGACGGACAGTTATCTGCAGGCGATGCCGTACCTCCAGGGCGGTGGAGAGACGATAAACGAGCGCGTGCAGGAACTGTCCGCGGACTACGGCGTGTCGATGGCCCAGATTGCACTGGCGTGGGTGCTCGAGCGTCCGACCGTCGACGCACCCATCGTTGGCGTCACCAGTATCGACCATCTCGAAGCAGCCGTCGAGGCCACGGAGGTCTCCCTGTCAGCCTCGGACCGCGAGTACCTCGAGGAACCCTACGAACCACTCCCGGTGGCCGGCCACGAGTGAGGCGTCGCTCCGACCCACCTACCCGAGCAGCAGGCCAACCACGATCAGCAAGAGGCCGAGGACGGCGAGCAGCACTGCGGCGGCAATCCGGTCGATCCGAGTGGTGCGTGCTTCCTCGCTGGGTCTGCCACCCAGCACCGCTATCCTGACACCCGCAATCAACACGACGAGGACACCGATGGCGGTGACGACGGCGCCGCCGGTTCCCACCTCGCCGAGGCTCATCGGATTCGGTTTCACGCGGTGGTGGGATAGGGGTACCGACGGTCACGCACCCCACAGCCATTCTGCGGTTCGACGGAAGGGTTTATTCGCCGCTCCACCGATCGACCGCGTGTGCAGCGATCGGGGCACGTCGGCATCGGATTGGTCCTGTTCGCCCCTGTCGCCCTCGGATTGACGTGGGCGGGCGCGACGACGGTTCTGCCCGTCGGGCTGCTCGGCGTGTTGGTGGCGAGTACCGCACCCGACCTCGACGAGTTCGTTCCGCACATTGCCCACCGGGGCATCACGCACACGCTGTTCGCAGCGGTCGTCACCGGCGTCGTCTTTGGACTGGTGGCACCGTCGATTGTTGAACCGGGCACTGCCTCTTCGGCCGCGTGGCTCGGGCACCCACGCTCCCTCTCCCTCGCCGCTGGCCTGCTTGGCTTTCTGGGTGTCGTCGGTCACCTCGCCGGAGACGTTCTCACACCGATGGGTATTCGACCGTGGTACCCCGTCACTGGCCGACACTATTCGTTGGAGTTCGTCCGGTCGCGGAACCGACTGGCGAACGCGACCTTCTTGGCGGTGGGGGCCGTCGGGGTGGTGGTTGCCACAGTTGGCGGGTTGACGCTCCGGGCTGGGTTCGGGAGCCTGTGACGTGTCACCAGCACCCCACGCCGTGTCTCATCGTTTGCTGGGCTCCTCGGGCTCGGGCCCCATGGAGACCTCGGCAGTGAGGACCCCGAGGCCGGTCGCCGTGTAGGAGAGACAGATGGTACCGATCGCGACGACAAACCAGTAGACACAGAGTCGGTACAGCAGCACCATCGCGCCGACCACTGCGGGATCGATGGCCGTGAGTGCGAGCGTCATACCCGCCACGGCGAACTCCACGCCCCCGATGCCGCCCGGGAGCGGTACCGCGGTCGCCAGTCCCCCCGCGGGGACGATGAACAGGACGAGGCCGAACGCGAGAGGACTGCCGACGGCTGCCGCACTCGTGTACAGGGGGACGGCAAACAGCGTCCAGCCGGCAAGTGCCAGACAGAGCGCGACCACCAGCGATCGCCGATCGGCGCCGGCCGCGTCGACGGTGTCGAAGTACCGTTGGACGCTCGCATCGACTCGTGCCGGTACCAGCGCCCGCTCGATCCGCGTGCTGAGTCGACCGAGCGTCCCCCGGAGAAACCGGGCCACACCGAGCGCCGCGTACCTGAGTGCATTCCGGCGATAGAGCAGCAGGACAGCAACGGAGACGAGGACGAGTCCGAAGATGACGACGCCGACGAAGACGGCCTGGACCAGCCGCGATGGTGGGACGGTCACGACGACGTAGACGACGCCGACGAATGCGAGCACGAGTGTCGAGAGGAGGCCGAAGAAGTCCCCGATCGTCACGACGGCGAGGCTTCGATTGAACCCGATGTCGGCTTCGCGGTCGATTGCGAGTGCCATGATTGCGGGACCACCCGCGTTTCCCATCGGGAGAACCTGCTTGGCGAACATGCCGGCACCGTATGCCGCGAACCCGCGGAGTGGTCCGACCTGACCACCCGAGGCGAGTAGCACGCGTCGCATGGACTCTGCCCAGCACCCGACCGCCAGCAGCACGGCCAGGAGACCGACGGCAAACGGGACCAGCGAGACGGTCCGAAGTGTGTCCCACATTGCCCCAGGATCGAACACTAGGAGGAACGCCCCGAAGGTCAGGGCGGCGACAGCGAAGCCGAGGACCAGCCGACGCATGTCGGTATCGTCGGGCCCCGCGTCGTAAAGCATGGTGACTGGTCCGGTGTTCGGACGTGAGGACACCAGGAGACCTCTTTTGACCCATGAGGATACCTGGTGAGGATCAGGGCGGGCCGTCGTGTGGTCCCCCCATGATCGTCAACGAGTTGGCGGCATTCAGTGACCCCTCGCCGGTGGGTCTGAGCCCGACGTATTCGCTGGTGATCCAGGGATTTTTGACGACGAACGTGACGTCCGCGGTGCCGTTCGGATGGTAATCGTACCCGCGGACACCGTTGTATGGCATGTACTCGACGCCGAACTCGGTGACAGTCTCTCGGTAAGCGCGCACCGTGTCCCCGATCGACCACGTCGGATTCGGCGTCGATTTGGTATGTCGATACGCAACGTACAGCGTCTCGTTCTCGACGGCGGTTTCGACGGCTGTCGTGTGGGGCTTTTGTGTCTCCATGCGCCGTTCGACGACGTGGGCGGTGTACGCGAGCCGGTCGGCCCGCGAGGCGTGGCTGTCGTTGTCGAGGTCGCCCAGTGGGGTGTACCGATCGAATCGCCCGGCCCAGATGTAGGCGGCGGTGGTTGGCGCGAGTGCCTCGTCGATGCAGCGCTGGAGGAGACCATCAGTGATCGTGCCGGTGTCAGCGGCGGTGCTGACGGTGAGCCGGTCGGCCAGATACTCCCGTGAGCCGTTGACGACCCAGTTGGACTGGGATTTGACGAGGCCCACGAGCACCGTCTCGAAGAGCCGTTCACGCTCGGCGTCGCTGCCGGGTGGCAGTTCGACGTTCGTGACGATGGTCGCTGATCCGCGTTCTCGCTCTATCGTGACCCGAGTGAGATTCGTTTCCGCCCTGAACACCTGTTCCGTTGCACGTGCGAATTCGTCGAGCCGGGCGCCTCGCTCCGCAGTGATTCCCGGAGCCGGTACCGGCGTCGGACTCGCCTGCTCGAGCGGTGTAGCCGTGTGGGTGGTCGGCGACGGAGTGACGGACGGCGTCGGCGTGGCGACACCACCGTCTCCCATCCCGCTACACCCAGCTGTCAGGACGAGCACGCAGGCGAGGACCGTCACCACCGGCCGGATCATAGCCCACCTCGCCGGGTTCCACCGCTGGGTGAGCTACCCACCCCACGTCCGTCGCTCGCGTGATTCCCACGGCGGAGGGCGACGCCGTTAGGGGTTGGGTGACGGGCGTGCATCGTTCAGATCGAGATCCCGCCGATGTCGATGCTCGACACGCTGACGTCGATCCCGCCGACGTCGATATCGACGCCCGGACTGCTCCCACCGACATCCGCCCCCACGTCGACGCTTCCACCCACGTCACCGCCACTGGGGGCACCGACTGACCCGATGTCTGGCGCGTCGATCGAGTCGGCGACCGCGTCGCCGATGGAACTCACGTCAATCGGGTCAGGGCTCGTCGAGACGGTGGTCCCGCCGGTCTCGCCGCCTGCGCTGGCGGCCCCCGAATCGCTGCTGTCGCCGGCGGACGACCCCTGGTCGGGCCCAGCGACGGATGTCACCTCGCCACCGCCACCGGTACTGTCCGGAGTCGGGCAGCTGCAGATCGTCTCAGCTCGCGCGTTGGTGTGGCCTTGGAGGCTCGACCCGACCCGGTTCTGGATCCCCTGGTCGAATTCGCTGAGAAGAACCGTTCCGGTTGAGTGACCGTCGTTGGCTTGGGACCAGGTTTCGCCGTCGATGACCGTAATCGTCTCTCCATGGCCGTTGTCCATCGTGACGGCACCCCCGTCACCATTCGTGACCGCGATCCCGCGACTTTGCGAGGCGTCGATCGTATCGGCGATGGTCTCCCCCGTCATTCCGGGATCGACACGCCCGGCGGATTGACCCCCGGTCCCGGCCGCTATATTGTCAAAGGACAGATCGCTACCGGTGTCACTGGAGCCGCCGGTGGGGAAGTCGTTCGGGATGGTGATCCCCGGATCGACGTCGATACCCTCGTCGGCACCGGTGGTTCCGCCACCGCTCTGTGGGTTGCCGGATCCGGGTTGCGCTCTGGCCACGACCGGATTGTGTGCTCGTGGCGCGAGTGACCGCTCGGCGCTATCCCACTGGTTGCCGAGGGAGACGACCCCACCGGAATCGGACCGATCGGCCCCGGATGGATCGTCGCTGTCGTCCGGTGGAACGACGTCGCCGCCGTCACCTGGACTCGGATCGACATCGAGGATGAGCGTTCGTGGCAGATCAGTGGCACGGAGATGCTTCTCGAGGAGGAGGTTCCGGTGTTCGCGATCGATGACCTGGACCGAGAGCACGTCGTTCTGCTGGATAAATCCGGGACTCGTTCCGAGGTGAAGCGGTTCACCGGCAGCCCAGGTGGCTGTGGCGGGACTGTCGGCTTCCGGTCCGAACGCGCTCTCGACCGAGGTGATCGGCGGTGGGCCAGTGCTTCCGCCACCTGCATCGCCCGCGAGGAATTGGGCTGGATCCGCTTCCATGCTGGCGCTCGCGACGTCCAGGACGGTCAGTCCCATCGGGTCACGGGTCCGGCGATCGATGCTCACTTCGACACTGTCCGCGGGGAGCGGATCCGAGATCATCGGCGTCACCGTGATACCGGTCTCGGAGACGTGGAGCTTGACCTGTTTGACATCGGGCGCGTCGTCGACGAGGATCAACCCGAGAACGGCGTAGCCGATACCGGCGACGGTGACTGTCACGAGGGCGACGAGGATGACGGCCTGGATGGTCGAGGAGACGGCGCGGCGGTCGTGGGCGGGAGTCGGGCGCATGGCTGTGGGTTTCTGTCAGGGACTGCGGGGGTTCGTTCGGCGGTGCGACGGCTCCAGTCTGCACAGGCGGCAGGTGATTAAATCTTTGGCAACGAGCAATGATCAAGTACCAAAAACAGATATTTTAAAAGAAGTATACACATAAATATCGGCCGGAGACACGTCGGCATTCCCGCTCAAAAGGGGACCCTGTCGGACCGCCACCATCTGCTCGACCGGAATGTGACCCGGCTCAATCGAGCGCCGACGATGGAGCCTCGGCCGCAGTCAGATGGGTCTGCCCCCACTCCGCCATGGCGTCGATGACGGATTCCAAGTCCGCGCCCCGCTCGGTCAAGGAATACTCGACGCGGAACGGTTTCTCCGAGATAATCGTTCGGTCTACGAGGCCAGCCTCCTCGAGATCAGTGAGACTGTCCGACAGCACTTTGCTCGAGATACCGTCGACTTCTGCTTTGAGGTCGTTGAATCCCAGGGGTCCATTCGAGAGGAGCCGGTGGATGATCACCGGGTGCCACTTCTTCCCGATTAGCGTGGCTGTCGTCGTGATCGGACACCAGTCATCTCCGGCACACCAGACCGGGAGGCGGTCTGCATCCCGCTCGCTCATGTGTGTGGGTTTGGCGCCGAGCGAAATAAAGTTACCCGACGAAACTGCGTTTTCAAAGGTAAGGCGAGACGCGGTCCGCTTCCGTGAGAGACGGTGCCCACAGTCGATACCGACGCCTGCTGGCATTCACCGAGAAGACCGCGTCCGGCGGCGAGCGGGTCGGCCAGCAGCCAGAAACAGACCCACGTCGATTCCCCGTCCACGTTTCCTGCCGGCGCGTATCGAATCATTAAACCGCGGTCGCCTCGGAATTCAGGACGAATTCCGCCGAGGGCGCTTCCGGCCCCCACTGTACGCATGTCACGTGAACGGCTGCTTTTGGCATCGATGGTCGTCCTGCTTGTCGCAGCGACGGGTCTCGTCGCGGCAGACGTGGTTGGCAAGCCTCTCCTCGATGCGACGCTCCAGACCGATTCCGTCAGCCCCGGCGAGGAAACGACGCTTTCACTGACGCTCGTCAACAACGGGTCGGTCGAACAGGGCTCGGTACAGAATCCGGCCCTCACTCAGCGCGTCACCACCGCCCGCGGGCTTCGTATCATCGTGGACCGGGAGGACGAACTCCCCCTATCCGTCCGCACGGGCACCCTCTCTGTCGGGTCGCTGCCGGAAGGGGGTGCGGCCCCGCTCCAGGTTCCAGTGTCGATCGACGACGACGCTGACCCGGGGCGGTATCGACTTCCGATCAACGTCTCGTACCGCCACACGAGCATGATCGAGGACGACGGTACCGAGGAGAACGAGAACGTCACGCGGACGTTGTACGTGCCGCTCCAGATCGACGGTGCGCCTCGATTCACTGTGGAGGACGTCTCGACTGACCTCCGCGTCGGCTCGAGCGAGACCGTCGCCCTGACGGTCCGAAACGACGGCAGTGCCACGGCCTACGAGACGGTCCTCTCGCTGGAGTCCCCGAATCCCGACCTCGGCTTCGGGGGCGTCCCCTCGGCCACTCGGTTCGTCGGCGAGTGGCCGGCGGGTGAGACACGCACCATCGAATACGAGCTGATTGCCGGCGAAACCGCGACCCCGCAGGCGTATCCCCTCCAACTCTCGGCCAGCTACGAGGATCAGGACGGCATTCCGGGCCAGTCGACGCCCAAGCAGCTGTCGGTCCATCCGCGCCCCGAGGGCACCTTCAGCGTCGGCAACGTGACGTCGACCCTGGCTGTGGGCCAGGAGGGTCGACTTGTCGGTGCGATCCAGAATACCGGCGACGACCCGGTCCGGAACGTCGTGGTGGTCTTCACCGATCAGCGCGAGACGATTACCCCCATCGAGACTGAATCGCCGGTCGGGACGCTCGACGGGGGCGAGGAAGCCCAGTTCTCGTTTCCGATCGAGATTAGTGGTGACGCGACTGCCGGACCCCGTCAGTTTTCGGTGTTAGCCCGTTACCGAACGAACGGCGGCGACGTTCGGCAAAGTGACACGATGGACCTCCAGGTGTCAGTCGGGTCCAAGTCCCCGGCGTTTGCGGTCGAAGCAGCCCAGGCGACGGTCGCTCCCGGCGAAGCCACGGAACTCACCGTCACCGTCACGAATACTGGAACACAGCCCTACACTGACATCTCGGCAAAACTGTTCGCCGAGAGTCCGCTGAGTACGTCCGACGACGAGGCATTCGTCCCCCGGCTGGAACCCGGCGACTCTGCGGACGTGACATTCGCAATCGCCGCGTCAAACGCGGCCCTCGAGAAGGCCTATCCACTCTCCATCGACTTCCGCTATGACGACGCCGACGGTGACACGCTGACTTCCGACACGTACCGGCTCCCGGTGACAGTCGAGGTGCCCGAGGACGATGGCGGGCCCCCATACCTCGTGATCGCCGCCGTCCTGGTCATCGTCCTCGCCGTCGGGGGCGGCTACTACTATCGGACGCGGGGGTGAGCGATGGGCGTCCTTGGCGGCGTGCGGGCCCGACTGGCCGGCATTGACCACCAGCCCGCGATCGACTGGATCGACGAGCGGATCGTGCACACGCCGAGGCGAGTCATCCTGTTGTTTCTCGTTCTGACTGCCGTCTTCGCGCTCGGCCTCGGGAACGTTTCGACCGAAGCTGGCACGCAACAGTTCACGACCGGTCTTCCCTCGGAGGAAGCCCTGACGGCCGTGCAGCGGGAGTTTTCCCCGCCGTTCTCGCTCGACTCCGGAAGTACGACGCTGATCCAGGACGGGGAAAACGTCCTCTCGAAGGCGGGACTCCGGCGGATGCTGCTGGTCCAGGAACGGGTCGTCGATCGGCCGGGACTGCGGGCCACCGGCACGTCGAGCGCTGCGGCCATGGTGGCGCGCCAACTCGACCCGACAGCCACGACCGTCCACGACCAGCGGCGGGCCGTCGAGCGAGCGACATCGAGCGAGATTCGACGGGCCGTCCGCACGCTGGCCGCCGACAATCCACAGTTTACCGCGGTTCTCTCGACAGATTTCAACCGTCAGGCCGCTGCTGCCTCGGCGACGATCGGCACGATCACCCACGAGATTCCGTCGGGGATTGGCTTCGGTGCCGGCCAGGGGGGGACCAGTCCGCTCACTGCGATCCAGCGCCAGGTCGCCTTCCTCGCCTCGGACGTGGGCGGGATGACCGTCTTCGGTTCCGGCATCCTCGCCGACGAGTTCTCCTCGGTGATCGTCGACTCGCTGTTGATCGTCGTGCCGGCCGCCGTCCTGTTCATCCTGTTTTTCCTGCTCGTCGCCTACCGGGACCTCGCCGACCTCGGGTTGGGGTTGCTCACGCTCCTCATGGCGATCGTCTGGACGTTCGGATTCATGGGCCTTGCCGGGATCCCTTTCAGCCAGATGCTCATCGCGGTGCCGCCACTACTGCTTGCGGTCGGCATCGACTTCGGGATCCACACCATCAACCGATACCGTGAGGAACGCACTGCCGGTGCCGACCGCGGGCGGGCCATGCGGATTACGACCGACCAGCTCGTCGTGGCTTTCTTCATCGTGACGGGTACGACTGTCATCGGGTTCGCGGCGAATTTCTCGAGCGCGCTCGCGCCGATACGCGACTTCGGCTTCGTCGCCAGCATCGGCATCGTCTTCACGTTTCTCTTGTTCGGCATCTTCCTCCCGGCCGCCAAAGTCTGGCTCGACGCGGCCCGCGAGCGGTATCCGATTCCCACCTTCAGCGAACGACCGCTCGGCTCGGAGGATTCGCCGCTGGGACGGGTCCTTCGGGGTGGGGTCCTGATCGCCAAATACGCCCCGGGGGTGTTCCTCGTGGTGATGCTTGTCGCCACGGCGGGCGCCGGTGTCTACGCCACGGGTATCGACACGGCCTTCGCCCAGGAGGACTTCCTGCCACCCGAAGACAATCCGGACTACCTCGAGGCCCTCCCGGAACCATTCGCGCCCCGTGAGTATACGGTCTCGCGGACGCTCAATTTCCTCGAAGACCGCTTTGCGTCGACACAGCAGGACTCGGCGACCGTCTACTGGGAGACGCCGATGAGACGTGGTTCGGCCCTGTCGGAAATCCAGCGGGCCGGTCGAGATCCGCCCGAGGCGATTCTCACCCGTAATCGCCAGGCAGAGGCCCGTTCGATCGTGTCGGTGATCGAGGCTCGGACGGCCACTGATCCGCAGTTTCGTCGGCTGGTGAACAGGCGGGACGCCGACGGCGACGGCATTCCGGATCGAGACCTCCGGACGGTCTACGAGTACCTTCTGGATTCCTCGTCGCGATCGGCGACGCTGTCGGTACTCGCCGCGGATTTCCGGAGTACTCGGATCGTGTATTCGCTGACCGCCGACGCGAGCCAGTCCGAGATCGACGCGGCCGCGCGGACCCTGGCCGATCGGTACCGCGGGGCTGCCACCGCGACCGGTCAGACGATCGTGTTCCAGGCTGTCGCCGACATCATTTTCGAGTCGGCGATCGTCAGCCTGGTGCTCGCGCTCGTGGGTGCCTCCATGTTCCTCGTGGTGATCTATACGGTCTTCGAGGATCGACCCAGCCTCGGGATCGCCAACGTCGTGCCGATTCTCGTGACGGTTGCGCTCGTCGCGGCGACGATGCGCTATCTCGACATCGCGCTCAACGCCATCACGGCAACGATTCTGGCCGTCACGATCGGGCTCGGGATCGACTACTCCGTCCACATCACCCACCGATTTGCCGACGAGCGTCGCGAGCGTCCGCTCATCCCCGCGCTCGACCGCACGGTCCGGGGCACGGGCGGCGCGCTATTGGGCAGTATGTTCACGACGGTCTCCGGAATGGGAGTCCTCGCGTTGGCCGTCTTCCCCGCGATCGGCCAGTTCGGCATCATCACCGGCGTCTCGATCATCTACGCGTTTCTGGCGTCGGTGGTCGTGCTCCCCTCGGTCCTCGTCGTCTGGGACGGCCTCGTCAATCGACAGGTCCGCATCAGGGAACTTTTCGTGCCGACACTTGGGCGTGGCCCAGCATTCACCGCGGCCCGCGAGGAGGTGTAGTCGCACTGGTCGTCCAAGCGCGGGTCCCAGCCACTCCCGCTGTCTGGACCGCGGCGACGTCGTCGTTACCGGCCCGAATCGATCGGTGAGACCGTCCCGGGATACCTCCTGCGGTGTCCGATCGGTCGGTGGAATGGTGCGTGTCGGGAGGCTTTTGCCCCAGGCCGCCATGTCGCAGGTATGCGACTCCTGCTCGGTCTCGACGGCAGTGACCTCTCGATGCGGGCGCTGGACCGGACCGTCGAGCGGGCCCTCGAGACCGGCGACTCGATCACGGTTGCCGTCTACGACGGCCCCGGCGAACTCGGGGTCGATGAGACTGCCGAGCGGGCGCGAGATCGCCTCGAGCGGGCTGGCATCGCGGCCGACCTTCACCGGCTGGGTGACGATCCGGGAAGCGAACTGGTTGCGATGGCCGACGATGGATACGACCGGATCGTCCTCGGCGGCGGTGTGATCAGCCCGATGGGGAAGATCAGGATCGGCGAGATCATCGAGTTCGTGCTGGTCAATGCAGGGACGACGGTGATGCTTGTCAGATGACCGCTGGTGACGCGTCCGAGCCACCCGCGACGTTTCCAGCCCCGCCGCGGACGATCTCCGACGCCGCCGGTCGACAGATCGAGTTCCGCGAGAGCCACGCCGACGACCGGGAGGCACTGGTGGGGATGTACCTCGACTTCGACCCGGCCGACCGGGCGCAAGGTATCCCGCCCGGCGGCGAGGAGCGGATTCGGAATTGGCTCGAGACGGTCCACGCCGCGGACACGCTCGACGTCGTTGCCGAACACGACGGTGCGGTGATCGCCCACGGGATGCTGGTTCCCGACGGTGAGGGCGCCTCCGAAGTCGCCCTATTCGTGCTCGGTCCCTACCAGGGAGCGGGGATCGGGACGGCACTACTCGAGACCATGCTCGGACTCGGGCAGGACCGTGGACTCGAGCGGGTGTGGCTCACGGTCGAGCGCTGGAACGAGCCGGCGTTGGCGGTCTACGAGAAAGTGGGGTTCGACCCCATCGATTCGGGGAGTTTCGAGATCGAGATGGATCTGCAGCTAGATTGAAAGCACCGGTTGGCTCGCGTACTCGAGCACGTAGAGCGCCGCCTTTCCGAGCGTCTCGTTCGGGTCGCCGCTTGGCGACTCCCGCGGGAGCACGATGAAGTCTGCCGCGAGCTCCTCCGCCACGTCGAGGATGACACTGCCGGGCGTTCGTGTGAGCCGTTCGGATGAAAATCCGGCAGCAGCCGACGTCGAGACGTCCGTGGAGGCGTCGGCGTTCGCAACCATCGATTCGACAGTCTCTACGAACGCGTGGTGCTCGCCAGCGATCGACCCGGCCTCAACGTCGCCCACATCTAGCCCTCGGGCGATCCGCTCGTCGAGGACGAACAGGACGTGGAGGTCGGCGCTGTACGCATCGGCCACCGCTATGGCGTATCCAGCGGCGCTCTCGGCCTCGTCGCTGCAGTCCGCGGGCGCCAACACGAGGTCGACCTCGCCCATCGTGTGTCAGTGACGCCGGGACTGGCAAAAACCCGCCGGAACCGGGCCCCTATGTATGCGGACCGGGTATGGGCCCCTATGTTCGACACGGTCGTCGTGGCCACTGACGGGTCGGCCAGTGCAGAGCGTGCCGTCGACGTCGCCCTCGACTTCGCGCGTCGGTTCGACGCGGCGGTCCACGCGTTGTACGTGGTTGATACAGGTGACGTGGCTGGGTCACCCGACGACGTGAGAGACGACTTCGAAGCGGCACTCGAGAGTCTCGGCGAGGAGGCGCTGGCGTACGTGGCCGAGCGGAGCGACGGGGGGAGCGTGCAGACGGCCGTCCGGGAAGGTGACCCGGTCGGCGAGATCATCGCCCACGGCCGAGAACACAACGCCGACCTGATCGCGACCGGAACCCGAGGCCGCCATGGCGAACACTCGTTTTTGCTCGGGAGCGTTGCGGAAGGGGTCGTCCGCCGGAGCCCGATACCAGTGCTGACAGTCCGCCAGCTTGACCCGGACGAACGAACGCGCTGAGCCGATCGGGGCCTTCATGGCGGTCGCTCACCGTGTGCGTGCATGGACGACCACCTCATCGACGACGATCGGCTCTCCATCGGCCGCAAGTCCGTCCTCCCCGGTGAGGGGTTCTGGCAGCCGGACGCGTTCGAGGCGGCCCGCGCCGAACGGGAAGCTGCGACGGCCCTCGGCGGGGCGGCCACGATTGTCATGGCCGACCCGGACGCTGACGGGTTGGCCTGTACCGCGATCGTCCGTGAAGCCCGCGACGGCGCGGCCCTGGTTCCGGCCGGTCCCCACGAGATCGCCGAGGCACTCTCCTGGGTGGCCGAATACGCGGAGCCCGCGGCCGAACTCTTCGTCTGCGATCTCTGTCCGGACGATCCCTCCGACATCGCCGATATCGAGGAGGTTGTGGCCCGGGTCGACCGGGTGGCGTGGTACGACCACCACCAGTGGGACGCGGATCTCGAAGCGCTGGTCCGGACTGCCGGTGTCGACCTCGTGGTTGACGCGTCGGGCGACGTGTGTACGGCCGACGTGGTACTCCGGGAACTCGATGTCGACGTCGCTGATCGGTTCGTCGACTTGGCAGCCGCCACGCGGGACCACGATCTCTGGATCCGCGAGGACGACCGCTCGGGTGACCTCGCTGATTACAGCTACTGGGCCGATCCCGAGGACTACGTCGGGACAGTCCGCGAGCACGGTGCGGATCTCCCTGCCGAGGTCACGGAGTTTCTGGCCGAACAGCGCGTCGAGAAAGAGGCTCTCATCGAGAAAGCGACAGAGCGTGCGGAACTTCGCGACCTCGGTCCCTGGACCATTGGCGTCACCTACGGCCGGTGTTCACAGAACGAAGTGGCAGAAGCCCTGCGAGAGCGGGGTGCCGACGCGGCCGTCATCGTCAAGCCCGCCGGCAGTGCCAGCATTCGTGGGACCGAGACCTTCGAACGCTGTCACGAGGTCGCCGCCCAGGTCAACGGTGGTGGGCATCCGCGGGCCGCTGGCTGCAAGCCGGACGTGTACGACGACATGCTCGACTACGCGCACCACTGGACCACCCACGGGGCTGTTGCGAAGCAGGCGATCGTCGACGCGTTTCGCCGGTTGGACCCGCAAGCGGAAGACGCTTAACCTCGGTTACGTCCCAAGTCGAGCCCGTCGCCGGCGATTCATCCCTGGGAATTCCTCTTCCCGGTGATCTTCACACACTCGGAATCGACCGAACACCACCCTTTCGACGAGAACCGATGTGCCAACGCTGACGTTCCAGGCGCCCCTCACCCCTCCGAGAGCGCCCGCCAGGCCTCGTCGAGGGTATTCGTTACGTCCGACCGTTCCTGTACGGCGACAGTGAGTGACTCGTCGAACTGGACTGAGATCGATTCGACGTTTCGCCGGTAGACCTTGATGCGTCGACGGTCGTCTGAGAGGATGCTGTCGTGGAGTTCGAGCAGGTCCTGTTCGACCAGTTCGTCGATACGGCGGTAGCAAGTGGCGATCGGAATCTCCAGGTCCTCACTCAGCTCCTGGGCCGACCGGGGCTCGTCGGTCGCCTCGAGGATCTCGGCGCTATACTTGTTACCGAGTGTCCGGAGCAGCGACTCGTCGCCCATCGGTAATATCAAATGGTGAATTGGGGCGCGCTTAAATCCATCGGGGAATTCGCGTGGCCCAACGACCGGAACGGTCCGTGGAGCCAACGGGGATTCCACCTATTACATTCGGTCGTTTCCCGCCCAATCCGTCGCGTTTTCGCTAATGATACCCCCACGCGATCAAAGTGGCGATTCCTCGCCGCCCAACATTGTGAAGGCGCTCGCGTGCTGATGGACCGTGATCCCACCCTGCCCGATTTCCATCGGAAAGATGTCGGTATCGACGTTCTGTTTCCGCATCTTGGCCACCCAGACGTAGCGGTTGACGCCGGATTCGGTGGGTGTCTGGAGCAGGTAGATATTCCCGTCGGTCAGGAAGTTCTCGAGGCCGATGTCCGACTCCGGAAAGACTGCTCCCTCCTCGTTGATCAGGAGCGTCGTCAACCCGTTGTCTCGTAGAATGTCGGTGAACTTGAGCAGATACGTTCGCTCCTCGCGTTCGGTCTCGAAAAACAGCTGGAACATCGTCAAGGAGTCCAGGACGAGCCGGCTATACTCGTCTGCCTCCAGATCGTCGAGCAGGATCTCCAGGGAGGAACTGAAGTCGTTCTCCCGGAGGAGCACCTGTTTGTCGTAGACCCGGATCCGGCCCTCGTCGACGTAGTCCTGCCAGTCCTCAAAGCCGATGGATTCGGCGGCCTCTCGGAGGTCCTTCGCGTTCTCCTCGAACGACAGGTAGATCCCGTCTTCGTCGAACTGATCGACACCGGCGTAGACGAACTGGAGGCCGAAGATGCTCTTCCCGGCGCCCGGATTCCCACTGATCAGCGTCGTCGAATTCCGGACGACGCCTCCATTCAGAATGTCGTCGAGGCCGTCGATTCCCGTTTTCGTGAGTTCGATCATTGGTCGGTCCGACTGAATAGAAGTACACTATCCTGCGGAGGGTGGGTACTAAAGGATTGTTCCCCGGCAGCCGACGCCATCGCGCCCGGTCACTCCTCGTCCAGTAACGCGTCGACAGCTTCGTCGCCGCGTTCGATAATGGTGGTGTTGATCTGTCGCGTCGCGTCGCTGACCTCCCGTCCGCGAACTGTGACGCGTTTTCGCTCGCCTTCGCGGGCGGGGTTGTAGCCGGTACCCCCTTCGAGGAGGAGTTCGGTTAGGTCCGTCCCACTGACATCGCGACGCATGGGCCGGCCGGCGTCGTCGGATCCGCCGGTAATTTCAAGCTCGTACCCGTCGAGCCCGACGGCCGTCCCGTCGACTGCCTCGCCGATCTCCCGGCCGGCGAATCGGTTGGCGTCCTGGTCGGCCACCTCGATCTGGTGGGTCTCGCCCGACTCGGGGTCTGAGACCGCCACGGTGAACTCTGCCATTGGTATCCAGCACCCGGTCTGGCCTCAAAAGCTCACCCCTTTCAGGCGGGCGTCGCGTCCACGACCGTCGAGACCCGGGCATTCTCCTTGAGCCGAAGCCCCGACCCGCCGACGGAGAGGGGGAGGCGAGGCAACTTGGTCAGATGGAGCGTCGGGTGGACGGCTCCACGCGTGAGCAGTTCGATCCGGGGCTGGACGGTGAGGACGATATCGTCACCGACGATGGATTCGTTGTACTCCACGAGGTACGTGCCTGGCTCGAGGTGCCACCACGCGTAGTCGTCCTCGGGGTCACGGAACTGGCGGTCGTGTGGCGTCGTCTCGGCGGCAGCGAGTTCGCCACCGCCGAAGTCGATCCGGCCTGGCTCGGTGACGTCGACGACGTCGGCGACCGTCAAGTCGAACCCCCGTCCCTCGGCCTGCGTCGGCTCGTGGACGACACCGTCGAGGTGTTCGGCGAACTCGGTCCCCATGGATCCCAGCACGGTCGCCCGCACGAAAAGCCTGGGGCAGTCATTCCCCAAATCCTGATTCCCACCGGAAGATGCCGTCTCGCTGGACGACATCGCCGTCGATCGCGAGGGTGCCACCAGATCTGAGATCCGTGATCAGGTCCACGTGAACGGCGCTCTCGTTTCCCGACTCGTCGGCTGGGAGGCAGGCCTCGTATGCCCGGCCGAGCGCGAGGTGGACTGTGCCGCCCATTTTCTCGTCGAAGAGGATCGAGTCCGTCGGGCGATCGATCCCACGGTTCATGCCAATACCGAGCTCGCCGAGGCGTCTGGCGCCCGCATCGGTCTCGATGACGTCCGTGATCGCAGATTCACCCGTTGCGGCCGCCCAATCGACGACTTCGCCACCCTCGAACTCGAGTCGGACGTCCCGGACAGCGTGGCCCTCGATCGTCATCGGGATGTCGAACCTGACTACGCCCGCGGGTTCGGTCGGTGCCGTGAATACCTCGCCGCTCGGAAGGTTGTGTGAGTCGTAGGCCACCGACGCGGCACTGTTGATCGCCGTGCGGCCCGCAATGTTCATCGTGAGGTCCGTGTCGTCGGGTTTCGCCAGACGCACCTCGCTGCCCGCGTCGAGCAGATCCTTCACTCGAGCCATCTCTGCCGCCAGCGATTCCCAGTCGCGCAGCACCGCCCCGTAGACGAACTCCCGATAGGCCTCGATGGCCATGCCCGCCCGCTGGGCGAGTGCTCGCGTTGGATGGACGGTCGAGACCCAATCCGTGTCGAGACGGGCCTCGCGGATGCCCTCGTGAGCCCGCCGATAGGCCTGTCGGCGTTCGCCCGGCACGTCAGCGGTCGCAGCAACGTTCCGGCTGCCGCCGAGCGAGAGGACGGCATCTGCCTGCTCGTACATGGCGCGTTCGTAGTCGGGATCGTCTTCGAACGCTCCGTCATGGGCGCGGAGGTACGCTCGCGTCATCTCGTCGGAACCGTACGTCGCGAGCAGGTTGGCGCCGCGATTGCCGAGCTGCGCAGCGACAGCAACCGCCAGGTCGTGGGCCCCTTCGTCGACTCGGACAACGACGTCGTCGCCAGCCTCGATCCGGGCACTCCAGTCGACGAGCGTTTCGGCGTGGTCGCGCACGCGTGGGTCCATGGGGACCCCGTCCGGGATGCGTGGTGAAAACTCTCCGCCATCCCGCCACAATTCCCTCGATAGTTGTCCGTGGCCTCAGTCGCCAGCTGCCGCGGCGCCGCCATCGTCGTGTTGCTGCTTGACGTGGGTCAGCTTGCCGCCGTCGGCGAGGATGCGCC
>CAYLJD010000046.1:0-17415 GCA_964383875.1 uncultured Halobacteriales archaeon | reverse complement strand
CGCCCTTGATGCGGAGGTCGAACTCGCCCTCGACTTCGCCGTGTTCGGAACAGCGGCCGTTCTGGAGGACCCGCGTACAGTCGTCTTCCGGGCAGCGCTTGATCAGGCCGGAGCCCGACTGGATGTCGACGAGCGCCCCGTCGACGGTGACGTCCTGGTCGCCCACCTCGATATCCTCGTCGCGTTCCTCGATCGTGGTCGTCCGGTTCAGCTTCACCGAATAACGGCCCTGGTACTCGTCCGTGACGACGTTCTGCAGTCGGTAGACTGCTCCCTCTTCGAGTGCGGGCAGGTCCGACTTCGCCCATTTGGTGAACTTGATCGTTCCGGTCTCGTCGCCGAGCAGGCCGACCTGCGCGACCGCGTCGCTTCGGGGCTCCCAGAGCTCGACGACCTTCGCCGTCAGGTCGATCCACTGCTCGGGCGCGTCCACGTCGGCCACCTGGACGGTCTCGTTGCCCCCAGTGGGCCCAAGCTCGTCGCGCTCCATCCCGGCCTCCGCGAGGTAGGTGTTGATCACACTCCGCCGCGCCTCGGTCAGCGGGACCTTGTACTCCTCGACGAGGGTCTCGAGCCGGTCGGCGATCGCGTCGACCGACAGATCGAGCCGGTCGTCGAACTGGTCGTGTATCTCCGTCGCGTGTGTACGCAAATCTCGGTCAGTCATCGGGTCTCACTGTCTCCGCCTGTGTTTTCGTCGGGAGACACACGACAGTTGGCGCCCGATGCCGTAAAAGGTATCGTGAGGGCCGAGTGAAAGTGGAAAGCCCGCCGGCGACTGGCGGTCGACGGGTCTTTGGGACCCGGTCACCAAGGCGGCCCATGGCCGATGGTGGGTGGTTCGGACGCGTCCTCAAGTCGAAGCTCCGTGGCGCCGG
The DNA here is from genome assembly GCA_964383875.1 of uncultured Halobacteriales archaeon. Lineage (GTDB taxonomy): Archaea > Halobacteriota > Halobacteria > Halobacteriales > Haloarculaceae > CAYLJD01. Next base: position 16,537 of record CAYLJD010000046.1, on the reverse strand, counting down.
GCGGACTGCGGAGCGATCCCGGGCCGCGTACGCCGAGGGGAAGACCGACGCCCGTCAATCGCTCCCCACCGACGACACGGGGCGGGCTCGGATCGTCTGCCGCCGGTACGCCGAGGAACGAGCCGTCGAAATCGACGGCGACGGACGGCCCGAGTGTTTCGACGGCGACCACGCCGACTGCCGGGGGTGTGCGGAGGACGTCCGCGACGGCCGCGTCGAGACCTGGTGAGCGAGGGATTTTTGCGGAGCGGGGTCGGTGAGCGTCCATGGATCGGCCGCTCGTCGCCGTGGTGCTCGCCGGCGGGGGTGGCACGCGCCTCTATCCCGCAAGTCGACCCGGGCGCCCGAAACAGTTCCTCGCGCTCGGCGGTGAGCAGTCCCTCCTCGCGCGGACCGTCGAGCGAGCCGGCTTCGCCGACGAGATCTACGTGCTGACCGGCGACCGCCACGCCGACGCGGTGCGGAGCGACGTCCCGTCGGCAGCCGCCCTCGTCGAACCCGCCGCGATGGACACGGGGCCTGCCGCCGTGTACGCCGCCCACCGGATCCGCGAGCAGGTCGGGGAGTGCGTGCTGTGCATGCTCCCAGCCGATCACCACGTCGCCGGGGACTTCGCCGAGACGGTCGGGACGGCGGCGAGAGTCGCCGTGGACACCGGCGGGCTCGTCACGATCGGCGTCGAGCCGACGCGACCGGCAACCGGCTACGGCTATATCCGCCGCGGTGAGCGCAGGGACGGGTACCACGCAGTCGACGCTTTCGTCGAGAAGCCCGACGTGGAAACCGCCACCCGCTACGTCCAGACGGGCTCCCTGTGGAACGCAGGTATCTTCGCCTGGACGCCGACGGCGTTCCTCGAGGCAGCTCGGGACGGCCCGCTCGGAGCGGTCGTCGCGGCCTGCGAGCACGGCACCCCCGCCCGGGGCTACGATCGGGTCGAGCCGGTGAGCGTCGACCGCGCCGTCCTCGAACGGGCCGAGAACGTGTTCGTCGTCCCCGCGGGCTTCGAGTGGGACGACCTCGGCACCTGGGAAGCAGTCTGGCGGACTGCAGACCGGACGGCGGCCGGGAACGCCCACCTCGGAGACACGCTGGCTATCGACGCCGAACGCTGCGTCCTCGCGACGGACGAGCACGTCGCCGCCGTCGGAGTGTCGGATCTCGTCGTTGCCAGCTTCGACGGGCGGACGCTCGTCGTGCCCCGCGACAAGGCCGAGCGGGTTCGAGAGGTCAGCGAGCGGGTGGGGGAGAACGAATCGGGGGAGTGAGCGACGCCGAAAACTGGGCAGGGATCGCTCGTCAATGTGAAAGCGATCCAGACCAACGTAGAACGGGACCGACCTTGATCGCACTCGGCGCAGCCGAGATGGTCGGCCGAACGGTACTGTGAGACACCATGTCCGACACAGCAGAAGATTTCGGCGGGGAAACGGGGCACGTGGCACCCAGATGGTCCAGACGGGTGTTCGGATACTTGCCAGGAATCAATGCTGACGACGGCTGATCCGACGGACACTGCACTCGTTTTTCGCCCACATCAGACGAGAGGGATCCACGGCGATCCACAGTTCGAAGTGAGAGTCGACGAGACGTGTCCTTCCGTCCGTTCCTTATCCCCGGATCTGACCGCCGTCGATCGCCAGCGCGGCGCCGTTGACGTAGCTCGCGCGGTCGCTCGCCAATACCGCGACCACGTCGCCGAACTCCCGCGGCTCACCGAGCCGCCCGAGGGGAATTCCGGCGGCAAAGCCCTCGTAGCCCTCCTGGTAGTCCGCGACGTCACCACGCTCCACCGCGGCTTCGATCAGGTCTTCGATGCGGCCGGTCTCGATCGTGCCGGGGAGGACCGAATTGACCCGGATGTCGGGCGCGAACTCGCGGGACAGCGTCTGAACGAGGCCCGTCACGCCCCGACGCACGGCGTTCGAGAGGACCAGATTGTCCGTGGCCTCGCGGACCGTCCGTGACGTAATCGCCGTAATTGTGCCGCCGCCGTCTACCAGGTGTGGGTGGGCGGCCCGCACGGTCCAGACGACGTTCATCACGAGGAGGTCGTAGGCCCGGTACCAGTCCCGGTCGGCCATGTCGAGGAACGAGCCGCTCGGCGGGCCACCCGCACTCGTCACGAGGTGATCCAGGCCCCCGAACTCGGCCACGGCTGTGTCCACGAGCGCATCGATCTCGTCCGGGTCGGTAAGGTCGGCTTCGACCGCCACGACGTCGCCATTGCCGGCCGCGCGGAGCTGGTCGCGGGCGTTATCGACGTGTTCAGCCGTCGTCCCACAGATCGCCACGTCCGCCCCCTCCTCGGCCAGCGCCTCGGCACTCGCGAAACCGAGCCCGCGGGTCGCTGCCGTACACAGTGCCGCGTCGCCATCGAGTCCCAGGTCCATGGCGCCAGACAGGACCCGCCTCGTGAAAACAGTCCCGCCCGGGTCAGCCGCCCCAGAAGTTGTCGCGACTCCCGAGCTGGGGCGGTTCGTCCTCGGCTGTCGCCTCGGCCTCCTCATCCGCCTCCTCGTCGGCCGCGTCTTCGTCTGGGTCCGCGTCGTCCGCCGCATCCGGCAGGCGCTCGACCTCCTCAGCGCGGGCGTGGTTCGACCTGACTTTGGTCACCTTGACCAGCGACCGGGCCGGCGGGAGCACGCCGTCAACCATGATGATGAAGCCGTCCTCGGTTCGGCCGACGCCGGCGCCGCTCTCGTGGATGTCTTCGACTTCGATCTCGACTTCCTCGCCGATCTTGACGGGCTGGGACTTGAGATCCTCGATCGGCTGGCTGTAGTGGTTGCACCATTCGACGCCGCCCCGATCCCCGTAGTGCTGGCACCCCATGCCTTCGATCCGCTCGGTGAAGCTCGGACACTCGTCCGCGAGCGGGCAGTCGGCCATGGTGCAGAGTTGTCGGGGTGCCAAGTAAACGCTTGCGTTCCGTCGACCTGCCGGTGATTGGCGGGAAGACGCGGCGGCCGAGCGCCGAGCGTAAGGGATGACATCGGGCCCGGACGTCCAGGACACAGTGGACAGCCACCACGCCCCGCCTGACCCGCGCGGACCAGGCCGGACCAACGCTGCGGCGAGGGCGCCGATGCTCGTTCGATTTCGTTCAGACATGGTGCACCATGGTTTCCCCGAGTCGGTGAGGAGTGCCTGGTAACAAGCTGGAACGTGTCTGGTCAATTTCGTTTACTTCCCAGGTTCTGACGTCACACCCATGGTGCGCACAGCGCTCGTGCTTGTCGGTTTGATGGTCGTGTGGACGATTGCGACACCAGTGGGAGCCCATTCGACGACGCCCGAGCCAATATTCACCGACGACGCCGTCGACATCACGTACAATGTCCGGGTCGACAGCGAGGCTGAGACGCTCGAGGTGCGAGCGGTGGTGGCCGTCCCCTCCCGGATCGACTGGATCACCTTTGACCCGCCAGCAGGCGCCGAGGTAGTCCGCACACAGGGATTCGAAGTCGACGACGACCGGTACGTCAAGGACAACAACCAGGACACCGGGACGATCACGTACCGAATCGGCCACGGGTCCCTCACCGCTCAGCCGAACATGTCGTTCGGGGACGGGTGGGCGGTGTTCCGCCACGACGGCATCCGTGGGGCGACCACGTGGAGTACCGTGCCAGGCGAGATCGAGGAATACGAACGGTTTCGATCTGCTGGGCTGACACAGCGATTCCCCGGCCACAGTTTCTCTCTCATCGGGGAGTACGGGATCATCGACTCCGCAGACCCGGGGAAACACTACTTCAGGTTGGTCGTTCCATCCGGCGTGTCGCTGGCAGCCGATGGTGACGAGGTCCTGTCGTCGCTCGCCTACGCCCGGGCGAATCTCGACGTCGGCCACCGCCACACGTTAGTCAGTGGCTTCGTCGTCGGGGAAACTGACACCCGGCCCGGTTTCACTGCCCGCGGTGTCCCCGAATTCGTCATTAGCGCAAGCGAACGCCCGGATGGCCCTGACAACAGGTGGTTCCGCAAATACGTCCACACCAGACTGAACTTCTCGACCACGTCGCGCCTGGGGTGGCTCTACGACGCGTCGGCCGAGTATCAGGCTGCCAGACTCTCCCTCGAGCGGGGAACCATGACCTGGGCGGAGTTTCAAGAGACGGCGACTGTCGAGCAGTACGCCGACGAGAATCTTCGACGACCGGGAGTGGCGCTCGAACACCAGGTATACGCCGAGAAGGGTGCCGCCGTAGTGGCCGCGATCGACGAGCGGATTCGCCGGGCCACCGAGGGCGAGTACACGTTCGAGGCGGTATTGCGGCGCATGAACCGCCGACCGGGAGCGATCGACCCGGGAGAGTTCAGAGCGATCGTCGCGGGAATCACGGGCGAGTCGATGGACGACGAGATCGACGACATGGTCATGAGCCGGTTCGAACCGGCCCCGCCCGATGATCCATACGTGTTCGCCGCCGGTCCGGCGGCCGACCACGACGGTGACGGACTCACCACCGTCGAGGAGCGCGAGGCCGGCACCAACCCCTTCGCGGCTGACTCTGACGGGGACGGCGTCGACGACCGAACGGAGCTGCAACAGGGGACCGATCCGACGGCTGGCGACGGGCCACCAGCCGACAGTGGGGATCCCGAGACTGACGATGGGTCCGACACCGAAGACCCGACCGTGACCACCGACACGCCGTCACCGACGAACGAGACGGCGACCGCAACCGACCAACCGGGCGCAACGCCAACCGACGAATCGGACACCGCGGCCGGGACGGGACAACCAAACGACGGGAACCCGATCCAGACCGGCCTCGTCGCACTCCTCGCGGCGGCAATGCTGGTCGGCGTGGCCGTCAGGTTGCGCAAGCGACGCTGACCCGTCCCAGACACCGCACCCGGTCACCGATTCAATTCCACGTCCTCGCCAGCGCCGTCGGCGTCGATCGCGAGAGTGTTCGTCGTCTCGACACGGGCCACGGTCGCGAGGGTGCACACGGCGTCCACATCCTCGTGGGCGACGGTCACTCGCAGTGCACCGAACCGGAGGTGCTCCTCAACCGTCCCGTGGCTGGCCAGATCTGCGGCCAGCGCGTCCAGGTCGGCGTCGTCGGCGGCCGTGACAATCAGTGTGACTGTCTCGCCCGTGACCGGGTCCTCGCGGATCCGACGGACCGGGTGGGAAACGTAGGTCATCGGCACTCAGCCGGCCAGCGGCGTCCGTTCCACGACCGTCCCGTCGACGGTCGGGTACTGTTCCACGACCTCACCCTCGGGAACGTCACCGGCCTCGACCATCTCTTCGAGGAGCCACCAGGCCAGCTCCACGTGCTCGGTTTTCGCGGTGTAATAGTCGTCGGGCACGCCGAGACGGTCGAGGCGGTCGGGATCGACCCAGGTCTTGCCGTAGACGAGCGTGCCGTCGTCGGTCACCTCGTCGAACGGGCGCCGGACAGTCCGAGCCATGCGTTTCAGGCGGTTGCGGTGCTGGGCGGCGTCCTTGAACACGGACGTGCAGAAGTAGACCTGCGGATGATCACCCATTACCTCGAGGACGTCGTGGCTGCCCTCCACGGCGCTCATGTGCCCGTCCTTGCGTTCGTAGCCCGCCGCCTCCATCCGCCGGAAGTTCCCGTGGGAGAGTTCGAACTCGTTGACGTTGCAAAAGTCGGCGGCTCCCTCCTCGAGGAACTCGAGGAACTCCGGCTCGGCGCGGATGCCGGGAATCTCGAAGGCCGGCGTGATGCCCGCCTCGCGGGCGGTATAGAGGATGTCCTCCCACTCCGTCCCGTGAAGGTCACCCCACTGCTCGAACGGCGGATGAAAGCGGATCTCGTCGAGGCCAGCGTCGGCAAGCCGGCGCATGTTCTCGCGGCCGCCCGTGATGCCCGTATACAAGTGGGTGTGGTGGTCGTCGCCGAACTCGTCCTTCAAGAGCGAGAGGTATCGGCAGGTCCGGTCCATGACCTCCTGGGGCTCGCCGCCGGTAATCGACGTTCCCAGCGCGTCCATCCGTTTCGCCTCGCGAATGACGTCCGCGTCGGTCTCGACCGGCCGTTCGTTCGCGAATACCTGCGAGACGTTCTTCCGGTTCTCGCCGAGGGGGCAGTAAAAGCAGTCGCGCTGGTCGCAGTAGCCGTAGACGAACAAGACCATCTTGCCGCCTTTGGCACACTGTTCGCAGCCCTCGGAGAGCATGTGAGTGGTCCGGATTGGCCGCCCAGCGGCAAAAACCGTGCGGAATGGGTGTCGACACCTGTCGGACGTCCGCGATTCGATTCGTGGTGGCACTGACTCGGACGCGCCATAGACTCAATTGACTATTGAACTGCTTCACGCGCAACCGGCCACGAGTGGCACCTCGAGTGAAATCATTATTTTACCCTTCGGAAAGGCATATCTGCCCGGGATACACAGATCCACCACATGACCACGTCTGAACGGGTTCCAGACGCGAACGCCGGCGGACGGGAGCACACCACTACAGTCGAACTCGACAGCGACCGGGCGACGCCGGTCTTCGACGCGTTGTCCTCGGACACCGCCCGGGCGATTCTCGGCGCGCTCTACGACCGGCCCCGGACGCCGTCAGCCGTGTCCGACGTCGTGGAGTCGTCACTGCAGAACGTGGGCCATCACCTCGACCAGTTGGAAGACGCTGGGCTCGTCGACGTCGTCGACACCGAACAGTCCGACCAGGGCCGGGAGATGAATGTCTACGGTCCGGTGAACGATTCGATCGTCCTGTATGCCGGGCGCGATCCGGCATCGTGGACACCCACTGGTTCCGACGTACCTGCACACTCACCGCCAGAACTGTGGTTCGGACTCGGCGCAGTGGCCGGGATTCTGACATCAGCCATCTGGCGGACCATCGTCAGATCTCCCGACAGCTGAGGTCGGCAACTGGCGTGGAGACGCCCCCGAAAACAGATATAGCGCCACAGCCTACCACCCGACAATGCTCCTGGTGGTGTGCGTCGACCTCGACGACGATCTCGGCCGCAAGACCGGGATCGAGACGCCAGTCGTCGGTCCCGACGCCGTCCGCGAGGCCGCGGTCGCGCTCGCCACCGCCGACCCGGAGGACAGCGACGTTAACGTCCTCTTCGAGGGGCTCCATCTCGCCAGCGAGTTGCACGACGAACCCGTCGAGGTAGCCGCCGTCACAGGGCAAGAGGGGAGCGACGTCCGGGCGAACCGCGAAGTCGGCGAGGAGCTGGATCGCGTTCTCGCGGGGCTGGAATCCGCCGAGGACGTCCACGCCCTGGTCGTCACTGACGGCGCCCAGGACGAATCGGTGCTGCCCGTCATCAGGTCGCGGGTCCCGATCGACGGCGTGAGGCGGGTTGTCGTCCGCCAGGCGCAGGACCTGGAGTCGATGTACTACACCATCAAACAGGTACTGAACGATCCCGAGACGCGGGGGACGATACTCGTCCCACTCGGTATCTTGCTGTTGATCTATCCGCTGGCGATCGTGGCGGATTCGCTCGGCTTTCCCGGGACCGGATTGGGGATCGTGTCGGCACTCTTCGGACTGTATCTCCTCGCACGCGGACTCGGCGTCGAATCCTGGCTCGACACCGCCGTCGACCGGGCTCGTCGGGCGCTATTTACCGGGCGCGTCACGCTGATTACGTACGTCGCCGCCGCCGCGCTGTTGATCGTCGGCGGGGTTAGCGGCATCGACGCCCTCGAGATTGCCCGGGCCGACGCGCCGGGCCCGCTCGACGCCCTCGAGGTCGTCGCGGCACTCGTCTATGGCGCCGTGCCGTGGCTGGCGGCCGCGGGGGTCACGAGCAGCCTTGGCCGGGTGACAGACGAGTATCTCTCCGGCGGGTTCCGGTGGCAGCACCTGAACGCCCCCTTCTACGTGCTCGCAATCGCCGCCGTCCTGCACGGCGTGAGTGCGTTTTTCCTCGGGCGAGCCACACTGCAGTTTCTGGCGATTACGCTCACCGGCGGGACGCTCCTGGGCGTCGCCAGTACGCTCTCGTTCGCGGTCGCCGAGTCATGGGCCAACCGGCGACGCGGTGGCGATGCAACGGCGTGAGGACCGCGGTGTGGGCCCTCGCCCCGGGTATCCAATCGGCCTATAATTGTGGCGTCCGTACCACGGTCATGGAACGGTACCAACGCGCCCTCCTCACCCTCGCCATACTCGGCTGGCTCGGTGCCATCCGCTCGCAGCTCCGGGCGGTCCGAGCCGACGATGAAGGCATCACCGATCAACGCATCGTGGCACGGAATCGGTATCTGCTCCTGGCCAGTCTGTCGATGAATTCCCTCGTCGCGACGGTCCTCTACCGAGGGCTGCGACGTCTGTGGCGGTAACTGCGTGTCGTCAAGCCCGACCGGCGCATGAACCACACTCGGTCGTCTCGGTGCACACGTCACCGGTCCACCTGCTTTTTGCCACTGCAGTCCCTCGGGACGGCCGAGGGCACGTAGCTCAGCCCGGACTAGAGCGTCGGACTTCTAATCCGACGGTCGTGGGTTCGAATCCCACCGTGCCCGTTCGACGATTGTCAAGCTATTCTGAGAGTCATAATAAGTCGGTAATGAAATCCTAGCTGAAGACGGGGACAGTATAATAGCAAATATAGGATGCGTACCCGTTGAAGATTTGAAAGCTGCCCTTGAGGAGGTAAAGAAAACAGGAGGCTCAGCGGTTTGATGGTGGCGATTATGTACAAACCCGGTCCGTCGGTTCCGATGAGCGCAGAGTGAGTAGACAGGAGCGAGGGACCGATCTACGCGTCGCTCTTTCGATTCGAAGAGCGGTTGATCAAGGACGCACTCACCAACAACCACCGGTGTTGGAGACCGCCGAAATTAGACGAACCAGAGCCTGAGTGGTTCGTATTAGCAGTCAATTTACCACCGAGCGAGAGCGGCTATGATCGACCAACGGAGTCGACGAAACTCGCCCATCGAGTTCTCTGCGGGGAGTTCGATGTCGAATACAGCACGTGCTACATCACGCGGCAATTGAACGAAGCAGGACTCAGCCATCATCCACCACCACCAAAATCGCAGACACCGGACGACAGAGAACGTGTCAAATTCTGGAAATCAATCGAAACGACTGACTCGCACGCTCCTCGATGAATATACGACGATTGCGAGCGATCAAACGCGAAAACTGAGGGGTTGCGAGCTCAATCGAGCGTAATCTCCTGAAGGTGACCGAACCCGCTGCCATCCTGGTCAGAGTCCAGAAAGGTAACGTTCCTTTGTGCAGATACAAACGCCCGAGAGACGGTAACCGCCGAAATCTCGGACCGAGTCACCAGCGACGTCACGGTTCATTATCGTCAGGCCCTTCAGGTCGATTTTGTGCTGGATGTTGCGCAATATTTTCCGTCGATTCAGGTTAAAGAGTTTATCGAAGAGTCACAGCTTTAGGCGACGTACTTCACAACCAGTTCGCCCGATTCGAACCCCGTGGAGGCGTGTTGGCGGTAATAGAAACGGTCTTTTGGAAATCATTTCTTCCAGTATCTTGAGGGGCTCCGTGCCAATGCGCTCGAAGCCATTCGGTCTCTTTCTGTACCAAAATAATTCGAATTCTGTTGTCCGTCAGTATAGCGTAACCAGTGTTCGTAATTGATTGATTCACCCTATCCCAGAACAAGCGCAGGTTGGCGTCCACCTCGTCCGACCGTCACCGAAGATACCGCTATACATCTAATTTTCCGGTAATATCTTCGGTGAGGGTCAGGTACATATCCAGCACGGGGTCGCTGTCGTAGCTCAGTTTCTCTTCATCTTCACTGAATTCGACCACTCCCACCTGCTTGCACTTGGGAATGTGCGCGTGTCTCAGTGCGGTGCGAATTTTTTCCCGCATCGCTTCGTCGTTGGCAACGTCTCTCGATTCCCCTTCTATCGCTGCGAGTTTCTCGGTTGCAGTGTAAATATCGACACCCCTCGGTGACCTCTCACGGAGCAGAAGCAAGAGGCGGCGGCGACGTTCCCCGACCAGTAACGAGAGCGCTTCATCTATCGACAGAGCCCGACTACTCCCGCCTCGAAGCAACGGTCCGTCTCGCCGATCTGAGTCCGATTGTCTCCCGGTACGAACGCCATCGTTGATTGTCATGGAATCCGGTAACAAATAGCACGGGTATCACTTAGTATTATTTGCAGTGACACTGAGAATATGATTCGATTCGTTATGGAAAATTGCTATTCACGTGTCATGTCATAACCAGCTTAGCCAAACGTTACCCTCGTTATTTACGGTCACCTCTAGGCCCTCATATTCGAAGGTCACTTCGATGTTGCTCGACGTCGTTGTAGAAGAGTTACAGACCTCGTTCAGCGCATCTGGATCTATTACGTTGGCAAGGGGGTTCAGCTCGACCTGGGACTGATTTTTCACCACTGCGGTAGCCCGGACGATCGCCTCAAGTGGCGATTCAACATCAGAGTCGTACTGCAAGTGAAAAGTGTCAGGATCTTCATTTCCGCCACCGTTACTGGCGAAACAATCCCTCGGTTGTGTTATCTGCCCAGAAACGAGCCCTAGATAGGTCATTTGGGGACCTCCTATAGTATGATTTGTCCCCTCGGTCCAGAGCTATGAATACCTTTGGGGTAGTGTCACCCATTTGGCGCTGTTCAGATAAGTACTAGAAACTAGATTAGTAATTTACTAGGAATAGGAGACGGGTGGTTTCAGATGTCCAATGGCCGAAATCACTCGCCTCGACGGCTCTAGTCACGCGATCGAGATGGACATTGTGGAACGCGAAGCGACGCCAAAACCCGTGATGAAGCTGGCAGTCCACCTTCATCTCGGCGGATTTTCCCTTTCAAATACAATCTCCGTGCTTGATAGTTTAGGAATTTCTCGGCCGCGATCGGCCGTTCACAACTGGGTCCAGAAGGCGGATCTCGAACCGCGCCCCGGCAGAGATTCCGACAGAATCGCCTTGGATGAAACGGTCGTCAAAGTGGACGGCGACCGCTGCTGGTTGTTCGCTGCGGTCGAGCCTGAAACGGACATCATCCTCCACGTTGGGCTCTATCCAACCCGTACAAACATTGTAACCCAGTTCGTTCTCGATGAACTCAAAGAGAAACATAACGTCGACAACGCCCTATTTCTCGTCGATGGCGCACCGTGGCTCCACGCTGGGTTGTCCACACTCGGAGTGTCTTTTCGCCACGAGACGTTTGGTGAGCGAAATCCCGTCGAACGTGTCTTTCAAGAGATGAAACGACGTACGGGTCAGTTCTACAATACGTTCAACCACGCCGATCCTGAAACCGCAGAATCGTGGCTCCTCGCTCTCGCGTGGGCCTGGAATCGCCTTATCTGAACAGTGTCGTTTTATCACCGTCAACCCGGCTGATCTCGTCAACCTCGGCATAGCTCGTCAGCGACGTATAGTAACTCACACCGGGAATCGTCATCAGCAGGTGGGTCTTTTTCAGAGACCCGGGTCGGTCTTCGATCGGGCCTAAAGCTCACAAATCTCCTCGGTGAGCGTCGCGATCAACTCGAGATACAACTCTCGCAACACGTCCCACAGTATCGAGGGCGAGAGGTCCCGTGGGAGCTCTCGCCCCTCTCCGTTCAACGGCTTCACGTCCTCCGTGATACCGTGGTCGGAGTGGAGCCCGTGGACGGTGGACGCGTACCTCACCCGTATCGTCGCTCACAACGACGTGAACGCGTTCGTGACCGACACCGGCGAACGGGCGCGTGATCATACGTGAGAGCTTCACGCGACCATCAAGGTCGGCGGGTCGGTTGGCCCGCTCGCGGGGGTCCCAGTGGGCATCACAGACCTCACGGACGTCGCCGGCGTCCCCACGACGTACGGCGCGGTCCCCTTCGCGGACAACGTCGCCGACTCGAATGCCGTCGTTGTGAACCGCCTCAAGGCGGCGGGAGCAATCGTCGTCGGAAAAAACCAACACGTCCGAGTTCGGCTACAAGTCCACGACCGACAACGGGCTGTTTGGCCCAACGAGCACGACCGCGGCGGCGATCACGTGGCCGGCGGCTCGGCGGGCGGGTCGGCCGCTGCTATGGCGCACGGCTTAGCGGCGTTCGCCCAGGGGTCCGACGGCGGAGGGTCAATCCGCCTCCCCGCAGCGTGTTGTGGCATCTACGGCTTCAAGCCCTCCTTCGGGCGCGTGCCGGACGACGGTCGGCCGGATGGGTTTGGCCAGCACACCCCATTCGTCTGCATCGGGCCGATGTCCCGGACCGTCGAGGACGCCGCCGTCGCGATGGACGTCATGGCGGGCCCCCACCTAGGGGACCCCTTCTCGGTGCCGAACGACGGCACCGTCTGCTGTGGCGCAGTCGGCGCCCCGTCGACGAATTCTCGGTCGCCTTCAGTCCCGGGCTGGACATGTTTCCGATCTCGTAACCGGTCCGCGAGACGGTCGAGGCAGCCGTGTCGGCCCTCAAGCACGCAAGACTGAACGTCGACGAGGCCGGCCCGGAGCACGAGGGAGTGTTGAGGAAATCAGCACAGCCTTCGAGACGATGTACACGCGGGTTCGCTGCCATCGCTGAACGGGTCAAGGAGGAGGTGGGGTTCGACTACCTCTGGGCTGACCGTGACCGGGCCTCTCCGGGGTTGCCGACGCTGATGGAGGGAGGAGCGGAGCTGTCAGCGTCCTCGTTCGCCCGGGCCAACGAGGTCCGGACCGCGTGGTACGACGCCGTCCAGTCCCTCCTGGCCGAGTACGATCTCCTCGTCACGCCAATGCTGTCAGTGACGCCGCCGCCGATCGGCGACGAGCAGGTCCCCGAGTTCGATGGCAGGTCGATCGGCCCCTACACCGGCTGGCTACTCACCTGGCCGTTCGACTAGAGTGACAATTCTGGCTGTTCTATCCCGGCAGGGATCGTCGACGGCCTCCCGGTCTGCATGCAGCTGATCGGCCGCCGCCACGCCGACGAACGGCCCTGGCTGGACATCGATCCCGACCCGGGGTACGTGGAGAGCCGCGAGCCCGACCACAGACTCAAGCGCGTTCATCCCGATGCGCCCCGTATGGCATCCGGCCGGTTCGCGCCGCCACCCCGGCTGGTCGACTGGTCGATCCTCGCGGCCGTCAGCCTCGCGCTCGCCACCGGTCTGGTGGGACTTGTCACCGGCGAACCCAGCGGGGCTTGGGTATTCGTCCTCCACGGCGTCGGCGGATTCGCACTGGTGCCGCTGCTGGCCTGGAAATTTCGCCGCGTCGCCCACCGCCTGGCCCCGGGCGCCTGGGACCGAACCACCCCGGCGTCGGCCTTCGCCGCCGCGGTCGTGCTCGCGACACTGGCGACAGGGATCGTCTGGGTGTCCGGCGGAAATCTGGTCGTCTGGCGCTACGACGCCCTGATGATCCACATGATCCTCGGGACGGCCCTGGTCCCAATCTTGTTCGTCCACCTAGCTGGCCGATTTCGACTGCCGACCCGTGACGATGTCGAGGGCCGCCGCACCGCCCTCCAATACGCGGCCATGGCTGGCGGTGGCGTCATCGCGTGGCGCCTCCAGCACGCCGTCATCGGCGCCCTCGAGACAGCCGGTGCCGGCCGGCGATTCACCGGCTCGCGCCAGGAACGCGGGGAGGGCAACGACTTTCCGATCACAATGTGGGTCGCCGACGACCCCGACCCGATCGACCGCGACCAGTGGTCGCTCCGTGTCGACGGGGCCGTGGCCGACTCGCTCAATCTTACGTACGACGAACTCCCGACGGGTGCCGAGCGGGAGGCGGTGCTGGACTGTACCAGCGGCTGGTACGCCGACCGCGTCTGGACCGGCGTCCGCGTCAGTGACCTCCTGGACGCGGCTGGGGTCCACGATGCGGGACGATTTGTCAGTTTCCAGTCCGTCACGGGCTACCGGTGGAGTCTGCCACTAGAGGAGGCAGAGGCGGCGCTCCTCGCAACGGCTGTCGGCGGCGAGCCGCTCACTCACGGCCACGGGTCCCCCCTCCGCCTCGTCGCGCCGGGGCGGCGGGGTTTCCAGTGGGTCAAGTGGGTCGAGCGGATCGAGGTCCGCGAGTCGCCGGATTACGGTCAGTGGGCGGCCATCTTCACGAGCGGTTTCGAATAGGGACCGGGGCACTGCGCTCGTGGCCTACGCCAGACGGTCCCAGAGTGGGCTCCGATCGAGACCCAGCTCCTGCTGGATCCGGTGATGGATGAGTGGGAGGACGATCCCGAGGCCGCCGACGATCACGGTGTGGATCGACCAGGGGACGCCCGCGACGAGCACCCACACGATGGCACCAACGCCGACCAGCAGTGCGAGTACCATACCACCGAAATACGTCCACCAGAGTCGTGGGACGGTCGCCCGCTGGTCGGGGGTGTAGCTCAGCGCGTCGAGGACGCCGAGGATACCGCCCGCAACCAGGAGGAGCGACAGGCCGCCGAAGAAACCGAGTCCAATCATAACGCTCGACGGTGACGTGGTGAGTCTTCGAGACCGGGAATTAGACCCGCTCGGCGAACGCGAGCGTCCCGTCGATGTTCTCGATTCTGGCCTGGACGACGTCTCCCTCGCTGGCGCCGGGGACGAAGATCGTGAACTTGCCCTTCTCGGCGACGCCGTCGCCTTTTCGGCCGGTCCCGGTGATCTTCAGCTCGTAGGACTTGCCCTCCTCGAGGATGGCCTGACTGCCCTGCTGCGTGGGGGCCGTCCGCTTTTCGACTGGCCGGAACGCCCCGCAGGCCTGGCAACGGAGCATGTCGATGCCGTCCTCGGTCACGAGCTTCGTGTCCGGCAGGCCACACTCCGAACAGAGCACGAATTCGGCGACGTAGTCGTCGATGGCCCCGTCGAGTTCCGCGGCGCTGAACGAGCCGTTGTATCGGGCCTGCTGGCCGTCGAACTGGCCGTTCGTCCCCAAGGTCCGCTGGATCGAGCGGTGCAGGTGGTCGGCTTCGCGGTCGAGCGCGTCGGCGAGTGCCTGGATGTTGGTCAGTCTCGTGAATGCGCCGTCGGTCTCACCGGCCGGATCCGGGATCGACAGGCGGCTCTCGGCTTCACTCGGTTGCTCCGGGAGAGTATCGTAGGCCCGGTCCAGTGCGGCGTCGTAATTCATACCCGGAATTCGGCATTCGAGCCCTAAAGTGCTGCCGCGAGGTGTGCTGACAGGGACCGAGGTGAGAGTGGGTCCGGCTCCTCGGCAGACGGTGGTGGGACTGGCTCTGGTCACCCTGCCGTGAACCGGCCGTTTGGCCAGGAGACACTCGTCTACCGTGAGGGGGGTACGCGGTCCGTGAGACAACCTGAAGCCAGTATCGGTGTGTCGGTCCGAGGGGAATCCGAATACCAGCTGGCGTCGGTTCTCTCCAGGCGAACAGAAGGATTGGCGATGACGTTCGGACGTTTCAGACACTTACAGCTGTATTCCGGGCCGGTATCATCTACACCCCACCACCCCTTCGTTTCAGGTGCAAGGCGGCACGTGGTGATGCCCCAGTGCTATGCCTCTACGCGATCCACCACCCGCCACTCCATCAGTACATTGATTCCGCCCGCAGCGAGGAACACCACGGTGAGTGTGCCGAATAGCAGTTCCTCAAAGAACGACTGCCCAAGGTTCTGGAACGTCACCGCGATCCAGGTCAAGACAGCCGCGACAATCGCCCCGGCCCAGAGGTACCACGTCTCTCGCAATGCAGCCGTCAGTCCTCGGCCCGACGCTTGGGTTACGTCCGCATCATCTCCCGCTCGGTCGATGTCGGACACATCGTGCCCTGACATGACGTCGCCGACACTTGGGATTCGCAATCCGTGAACCTTGGGTCGGTCCCGCTGAGGTCACCGCACCTCGCTCTCGTGACGGACCGCATCCCGACCGATCTCGGCCACACTATCGCGACCCGAGAGTCCCATTGTCAGATCGAACTCGGCGAGGAAGTTCGCCAGCACGTTCCGCACCCCCGCCTCGCCGCCAGCCGCCAACCCGTAGGCGTAGGGACGGCCGAGTAACACGCTGTCCGCGCCGAGCGCGAGTGCCTTGTAGGCGTCCGAAGCCCGTCGCACGCCGCTGTCGAAGGTGATCGGGACCTCGCCGTCGACTTCGTCGACGATATCCGGCAAGGCCTCGATGGCAGTGATCGAGCCGTCGACCTGGCGACCGCCGTGAGTCGACACGCCAACGGCGTCCGCCCCATGCTCGATGGCCAACCGGGCATCCCGGGGATCCAGCACCCCCTTGATCAGGACCGGCAGGTCCGTCGCCTCGTGGACGAACGAGAGGTCCTCCCAGACCAAGCTGGGGTCGCCGAAGATATCGATGAGGTGCTCCACCGCCGTCTCCGGATCGTCCTCAGGGGAGTCGTCGAGCTGCGCGCGGAAGGCCGGATCCGAGAAGTAGTTGGCGACACCATCGCCGGCGAGAAACGGATAGTAGCCCCGCTCGAGGAGGCGCTCGCGCCAGCCCAGGATCGGGGCGTCGACGGTCACGACGATCCCGTCGTAGCCAGCCGCTTCGGCCCGTTCGAGGAAGCTTCTGGCGACTGTCTCCTCGGACGACCAGTAGAACTGGAAGTACTTCGGCGTGTCACCCATGGCCTCCGCCACGTCTT
>CAYLJD010000045.1:0-17656 GCA_964383875.1 uncultured Halobacteriales archaeon | reverse complement strand
CGACGAACCGCGGCTCGATCCCGCGACGGGTCGCCATATTCGAGAAGTACGAGTGTGTCCCGCCGTAGATCGACGCCGCCGAGACGACATTGTCGCCGTTTGAGGCGAGGATCGACGTCGCCGCATCCAGCGCAGCCATGCCCGCCCCCGTCGCGACGGCCGCCGTCCCGTTCTCGAGGCTCGCCAGGCGGCGTTCGAGCATCGCGACAGTGGGGTTGTCGAACCGCGAGTAGAGGTGCCCCTCAGCGTCCAGCGCGTAGAGGTCGGCCGTGTGATCGGCATCCTCGAAGACGTAGGAGGTCGTCTGATAGATCGGCGGTGCTCGGGCGCCTGTCGCCGGATCCGGCGTCTCCTGGCCGGCGTGGACACAGCGCGTCCCGAACGCTTGTCGATCCTCCGAATCCGCGTCTGTCATGTGTGACGTGCATATATCTCCAGCTATCTATAACCACGAGTTACGGCAAAACTCGCGTGTCTTGCCACAGGATAGCACGGACCAGGCCGTCGGCGTTCCCCATTCCAGCCGTCGAGGTGAACGGCTCGCCCCAGCTTGATGGGTGGCGCTCTCCTATTGATCCGCATGACTGCGACGACAGATCCGCTCGACTGGGCGCGCGATCACATGCCAATACACCGCTCGCTCGCCACCGAATACGGAGACACACAGCCGTTCGACGGGACCACGGTCGCCGTCGCCTCGCACCTCGAGGCCAACACCGGTGTCCTGATCGAAACGCTCCACGCGGCCGGGGCCGAGGTCCTCTTCACCCCGAGCGAGCCGCACAGCACCCACGGCGATGTCGTGGCGTATCTCGACGGCCTCGACGGCATCACCGCCTTCGCTTCGGAAGACATGACGGACGCGGCCTTCGCCGAGGCCCACCACGCACTGCTCGAACACGAACCCGATCTGATCCTCGACGACGGGTGCGAGCTGATCGCGAAACTCCACGCGGACCACCCGGACATCGCCCAGACGGTCCGTGGCGGTGCCGAGCAAACTACCGCAGGCGTCCACCGGCTCGAAGCCATGGCCGACGACCGCGTGCTCGCATTCCCGGTCTATGCGGTCAACGACACGCCAATGAAGCATTGGTTCGATAACGTCCACGGGACCGGGGAGTCGGCACTGACGAACCTGGCGATCACCACGAACTCGATCATTGCCGGCAGCTGCGTCGTCGTCGCGGGTTACGGCCACGTCGGCCGGGGCATCGCCACGAAAGCACGCGCCCTCGGCGCCCGAACGATTGTCACCGAAGTCGACCCACGGAAAGCAGTCGCAGCCCACATGGACGGCCACCGGACGATGGCCATGACCGACGCCGTCGAGCGGGGAGACGTCTTCGTGACGGCGACGGGCACACGGGACGTCATTCGTCGGGAACATTTCGATGCGATGCACGACGGGGCGACACTCTGTAACGCGGGTCACTTCGACGTCGAGATCGACACAGCGGCCCTGGCCGACCAGTCTGACGACACGAGCGAGCCGATCGACGGGATCACGCGGTATCACCTCCCGGACGGCCGGCGCCTGAACCTCCTGAGCGACGGGCGGCTCGTGAACCTGACCGGTCCGCACAGCAAGGGACATCCAGCGGAGGTGATGGACACGACGTTCGCGATGATGTTCGAAGCTGCGCGAGATCTACTCGAGGCTGACCGCGAGCCGGGACTCCACGCCGTCCCCGACCGGCTCGACCGAGCGGTCGCCGAGCGCAAGCTCGAGACCCTCGGCGCCACGGTGGACGAGCCGACGGCGGCCCAACGCGACTATCGCGACGACTGGCGGGCGGGGTTTTGAGCTGTTGGAACGCCGACGACGAGTGCCGACCCTCCACAGTTAACTCCGCGCCCGCTCTTCTCCACATATGGCGCTCGAAACGATTCTCGTGGCAGTCGGCCGCGGCGAGAACGAACAAGCGCGTGCCGAACGTGTCGGCAACGCAGTCGCTGACGTGGCCGCGCCGACGGACGCATCGGTGGTACTGTTGCACGTCTTTGCGGAGACAGATCTCGACGAGCTGATCGAGCAGCTCGATTTCGACCAGCCTGGCGACGCTGACGCAACCGCCGTCGCCCGTCGACACACTGCGACGCGGAGACTCGGCGACGTGCTCGAATCCGCAGGCATCGGCTTCGAGGTGCGTGGGGAGGTCGGTGACGATGCCGGGACGACGGTCGTCTCCGTGGCTGACGACGTAGGTGCCGACCTGATCGTCGTCGGCGGCCGACAGCGCTCCCCGGCCGGGAAGGCCGTCTTCGGGAGTACGGCCCAGCAAATCCTTCTCAACGCGACCTGTCCGGTGACGTACGTACGCACGGATTGATTCACGGTCGGCAGCGACACGGACGAGAGCCGGCTGCGACGCCATCCAGGGGCCTCCACCTCCCCAACGGACCGGCGCTCCCCTCTCAAGGGCTCCAACCTCTTTTACCCTCCCCGGTGCCATCCCGACGCAATGTCGTCCGAGACCTACGTGGGGGCGATCGATCAGGGGACGACCGGGACCCGGTGCATGGTCTTCGACCGGGACGGGCGCGTCGCCGCCAACGCCTACGAGCGCCACGAGCAACACTATCCGGAGCCGGGGTGGGTCGAACACGACCCGATCGAGATCTGGGAGAACACGACGCTCGTCGTCACCGACGCTCTTGCAGAGGCGGATCTGACGGCCGACCAGCTCGCGGCCATCGGGATCGCCAATCAGCGCGAGACGACGCTCCTCTGGGATGCGGCGACGGGGGACCCGGTTCACAACGCCATCGTGTGGCAGGACAGCCGGACCACCGACCGCGTCGAGGAACTCCAGGCTGCAGGACATGGGGAATGGATTCGAGAGACGACGGGACTCGAGATCGACGCGTACTTCTCGGCGACAAAGGTCGAGTGGCTGTTCGATCACCTCGGTGATGCCGTGCGCCGGCAGGCGGCGGCTGGTGACGTGCACGTCGGCACGATCGATACCTGGTTGATCGAACAGCTCACCGGGAACCACGTGACCGACGTCACGAACGCCAGCCGGACGATGCTGTTCGACATCGACGACCTGTGCTGGGACGACGAACTCCTCGCCGCGTTCGACGTGCCGCGGGCAGCCCTGCCCGAGGTTCGTCCCTCCAGCGACGATCGGACGTACGGCACCACCGACCCCGACGGGTTCCTCGGCGCCGCGGTCCCGGTCGCGGCGGCACTCGGTGACCAGCAGGCGGCGCTATTTGGCCAGACCTGTTTCGACGCCGGTGACACCAAGAACACGTACGGGACCGGCGCGTTCGTCCTCATGAATACGGGCACCGAGCTCGTGACAAGCGACCACGGGCTCCTGACGACGGTCGGCTACCAGCGACGCGGAGAGCCCGCCCGATACGCCCTCGAGGGCTCGATTTTCGTCATCGGGGCGGCCATCGAGTGGCTCGTCGACCTCGGGCTGGCTGCCGACGCCGCCGAGACGGAAGCACTCGCCCGATCCGTCGACTCGACGGATGGCGTCTTCTTCGTCCCCGCGTTCAGCGGTCTCGGCGCGCCGCACTGGGACGGGCGCGCCCGCGGAACGATTGTCGGGATGACGCGGGGCACGACCCGCGAACACCTCGTCCGGGCGACCCTCGAGGCCATCGGGTACCGAACCCGAGACGTCGTCGAGGCGATGGTGACTGACGCCGGGATCGACGTGGGGACGCTGCGCGTCGACGGTGGAGCCGTCGAGAACGACCTCCTCTGTCAACTCCAGGCGGACATCGTGGACACGACCGTCCATCGGCCGACCGTCGAAGAGACGACGGCACTCGGCGCCGCATACGCGGCCGGACTGGCCGTCGGCTACTGGAACGATATCGACGACCTCCGGGCGCACTGGCGGGCCGACCGCACGTTCCGGCCCGAGTCGCCCGACGATTACGACACCCGATACGACCGCTGGCGCGACGCCATCAGGCGCGCGAGTGGGTGGGCGACCGACGAGTAAGTCGGGACGCCGCCTGGCCGCCGAGCCGTGACCGAAACGCGCGCCGACGGCTGGACAAACTGCGCCGATCGAGCCCGAGTTCGGCCCAAAGCGGTGGCTCAGCCCTCGACGGCCGTCAGCTCCTCGACGTCGGGGATGGCCTGGTCGACGTTCGTGATCTGGGCCATCCGCTGGGCGTGTTTCTCCGCGGCGTAGGACGTCAGCTCATCCGGCTGGAGGACCGGCTCCTGGTCGGTCTCCGCTTGGTCCTCAGGCGCCACTGTTCCCTGGACGAGCACGAGGAGTTCGTCAGTGACGTCCGTGAGGAGCTGGGGATCGACGTCCTCGTTCTCGACGAGGTCTTTGAGCTTGGCCATGCCGAACCCGACGTGGCGCCCCTCGTCGCCACGGATGAGACGCAACCCTTCCACGAGACCGGGCAGTTCGGGAATGTGCTCGTGCGTGCCGCCGTAGATGTTCGACAGCGCATAGTAGCCGGTCTGGGCGAGGACGCCCTCGATGACCAGGTGATAGTGGCAGTACGCCCGCGCGCGGTTTTCCGGCGTGTCCTCGGTGAGGAGCCGTTCCATCGCGGCCTCGTTTCGACCGAACAGCTCGTCGTACGGTTCGTCGAACCACTGGGGGTCTGTCGGCGACGAGCGGGGCAAGCCGAGCTCCTCCTCCGCAGGGTGGATGACCTCGCGCCAATACCGGTCGAAGAAGTCCGTGTGCTTGCCCTCTTCGTAGAGCTGAGTCGTCACGAACAGCTGGTCCTCGATGGATTCGAGAACCTGTGCGAGCGGCGAGAGGTCTTCAGTGACCGCCTGTTCGCCGGCGCCGAACTTGGCCAGTGGCACGTACAACCCCTGGAGGGCTTCGGGGTCGGCGTTTGCGAGGGCGGCCGCGTCCGCCGAGAGGTCCACGTCGAGGGGGTCCCAGTGTCGCTCGACAGCGTTGCGGTAGTACCGGAACTCCCTGGTGTCCCGGTCGAGGACGAGGCGCGTCGGTGTTTGCGTTGCCATACCCCTACCTAGTCAGACGGCCTTATCCGGCTTTCCCTCCGGAATAAACGATCTAACCGTTGGGAAGTTGAATTCGGCTCGCCGAGCCGTAGGACGTCCCGGGGTGCTCAGGCCTGGAGCGTCGCTGCCAACTCGCCGCGCTCGTGGAGCTGCTCCAGGATGTCGCTGCCGCCCACAAACTCGCCGTCCACGAAGACCTGGGGGATCGTCTCGCGGTCGCTGTGGCGTGCCAGGGCGGGCCGGTAGGCCTCGAGGGCCTCCAGCACGTCGACGGTCGCGACGTCCTCGCGGTGCTGCTGGATGAGCCCCAGCGCCTTCCGCGAGTAGCCACACTGCGGCATCAGTGGTGTCCCTTTCATGAACAGCGCCACCTCGTTGTCCGCGATAGTCTGGTCGACGCGGTCCTGAACGTCCGCCTCGGACAGACTTGCCTCGGGCTCGAATGTCATAGGCGAGGCCAGCGGCCGTGGGCGTATAGGCGTGTCGCTGCTCGTCAGCGAGGGTGCCCCGCGTCGCGGAGCATCAGTCCTGGTCGGGGGCCTCGTCAGGCGTGTACGTCTCGATCTCGATCGCGTGGATGTCCGTCGTGAGGTGCTCGTCGATCGCGTCGTAGACGAGCTGGTGCTGGTCGACGAGCGAGAGTCTCTCGAACGCTGGGGAGACGACCACCGCCGCGTAGTGATCGTCGTCGTCCGGGTGCCGGGGCGTCGTGACTTCCACCTCGGCGTCGGGAATCGCGTCGCGAATCAGGTCGGCGATGGCAGTCTCGTCCATTGGTTACGCCGTCTCCAGTATTTCCGCAGCCGTCTGGACCCCCGTTTCGATGTCGACCTGGACACCGCACTCGCACATGGCCTCGCCCACGGTCTGCACCCCTCGGCGGATCTGTGCGTCGGTCAGGTTGCCCATGTTCGAGACGCGGAAGATGTCGCCGTCGAGGTGGGCCTGACCGCCGGCGATCGAGACGTTGCGGGCCGTCACGGCGTCGAAGAACGCGTCCGGGTCGTGCCTGACTGGATCGGGGAGGGCGATCGCAGTCAGTGTATTCGAGGGCTCGCCAGTCCCCGTCACGTTCGGAAAGTGTTCCAGCCCCATCGCCGTGAACCCGTCTCGGAAGGCCCGCGCCTGGCGTCGGTGGCGGCTGATCCGCGACGGCATCCCCTCCTCGACGATCTGTTCGACGGCCTCGGCCATGGCGCGAAACAGCGGGACGGCACTCGTGAACGGGGTCTGGTGATCCGTCGCCTTGCGACGGTGCCAGTCCATGTCCTCGTAGAAGGGGGCGCGCTCCCCGTCGGCCGCGTCGAGTGCCCGCTCGGTGGCGTACATCGCACTGATGCCGGGCGGCGCCGCGAGGGCCTTCTGGGCGTCCGTCACCGCGATGTCGACACACCAGTCGTCGATCCGGAACTCGTCGCCGCCAATCGAGGTCACGCCGTCGACCACGAAGAACGCGCCGTGATCGCGGGCGATATCGCCGACCGCGGCCACCGGATTCAGCAGCCCCGTGGACGTCTCGTTGTGGACCATGGTGACGAGCCGCGTCTCCGCGTCGACGGCCGCCTCGACGGCTGACAGATCGAACGACTCGCCCCACTCGGCCTCGACCTGGGTGACCCGGGCGTGGCGGTCCGCGATCCGGGCAAAGCGTCGTCCGAACTTCCCGTTGACCAGGGCGACGACCTCGTCCCCCGGCTCGACCAGGTTGGCGACAGCCATCTCCATGCCCATCGTGGCGGTCCCGTTCAGGAGGAGGGCCGTCCCGTCGGCGGCGGTCGACGACTCGTCGGGCGTCGACTGCGTGAAGACGTACTCGAGGCCGTCCTGGGCCCGCTCGAAGACCGCCTCGAACGCCGGCGAGCGGTGGGAGACGAGCGGCGTCGCCATCGCCTCCCGTGCCCGATCGGTCAGTGGGACCGGGCCCGGATTCAACAGGAGGAACTCGTCGCTCATGGCGAGCCGTTCCGTGGCCGGGCTGATAACCTCGCCGTTTCTCGACGGGACGGCCCGTTCCCGACACGTGGGCTTTTACCCCCGGGCGAGCCAACGGAATCGAAATGGCGACGCGGGACGAGCGACCGGCGGACAACCCCTTCGTCGACGATCCGGACACCGATTTTGCCGCCGTCGAGGATCTCGCTGCTGACGAGGCTCGCAAACAAGCTGCGGCGCTCCGCGAAGCCATCCGCTACCACGACTACCGGTACTACGTCGAGGCCGACCCGGTGATTGCCGACCGGACGTACGACGCGTTACTCGAGCGGTTGGAGGCCCTCGAGGCCGCATTCGACCTCGCGACCGAGCGGAGCCCGACGCGACGGGTCGGCGGCGAGCCCGTCGACGAACTTGAGACCGTCGAGCACGTCGCGCCGATGCTCTCGATCGACAGCGGGGGCGACGCCACTGAGGTCCGAGAGTTCGACGCGCGCGTCAGGCGGGGGCTGGCGGACGCCGGGAGGGACGGGCCCGTCGAGTACCTCTGCGAGCCGAAATTCGACGGGCTCTCCGTCGAGGTGGTCTACGAGAACGGCGTCTTCGCGCGGGCGGCGACACGCGGTGACGGCGAACGCGGCGACGACGTCACCGCCCAGGTCGAGACGATTCCGAGTGTCCCGATGGCGCTCCGCGGCGACTATCCCACGTTCCTCGCCGTCCGGGGCGAGGTCTACATGCCCAGGGATGCGTTTCAAGCGTTCAACCGGGAGCGCATCGAGGCCGGCGAGGACCCGTTCGCCAATCCACGAAACGCCGCGGCCGGCACGATCCGACAGCTCGACCCGGCCGTCGTCGCCGACCGGCCGCTGGCGATGTTCTTCTTCGACGTCCTCGACGCGTCCGTCGACTTCGCGACGCACGCCGCGGTCTTCGAGGCGCTGCCGGCCTGGGGACTGCGGGTCTCGGATCGAAACGAACTGGTGGCAGACATCGACGCCGCGATCGACTACCGTGACGAACTACTCGCGGCCCGCGACGACCTGAACTACGAAATCGACGGCGCCGTGATCACCGTCAACGACCGCGACGCCTGGGATGTGCTCGGGACGACCGCGCGGGCCCCCAGGTGGACGTTCGCGTACAAGTTTCCACCGCGGGCCGACGAGACCACCGTCCGGGACGTGGTGGTCCAGGTCGGCCGGACGGGCCGGCTGACGCCGGTCGCGCTGCTCGATCCGGTCGATGTCGGGGGCGTGACCGTCTCCCGAGCGACGCTCCACAATCCGGCCGAGATCGAACGCCTCGGCGTCTCGATCGGCGACCGGGTCCGCGTCCAGCGGGCCGGTGACGTGATCCCGCAGGTCGTCGAGGTGATAGAGACGAGCGACGCGTCCGAGCCCGTCACGTTCCCCGACACCTGTCCGGTCTGTGACAGCCCGGTCGAACGGGACGGCCCGATGGCGTTTTGCACTGGGGGTCTGGGGTGCGAAGCCCAGCAGGAACGCGCGATCAGACACTACGCCAGCCGGGACGCCTTGGACATCGAGGGGCTCGGTGAAGAGCGCGTCGACCAGCTCATGGCGGCAGGGATCGTCGAAACCATCCCAGACCTCTACGACCTCTCCGTCGACGAACTCACCGACTTAGAGGGATGGGGCGAGACGAGTGCCGAGAATCTGCTCGCGGAAATCGAGGCCACGCGACGCCCGCCGCTCCCGGACTTCCTCGTGGGGCTCGGCGTCCCCGAGGTCGGGCCAGCAACCGCTCGGGCTCTCGCCAGACACTTCGGAACCTTCGAGGGAATTCAAGCCGCGACGGCCGACTCGCTACAGACAGTCGATGACGTCGGCCCACGGGTCGCTGACGAAATTCGAAGGTTCTTCGAAAGCGAACACAACCGGGAAATCATCGGCGCGTTACTCGACCACGTCGATCCACAGCCCTACGAGTCCGATGGCGGCGAGGAGCTGGCGGGACTGACGTTCGTGTTTACTGGTGCCCTCGAAGGGATGAGTCGCGAGGACGCACAGGAGCTGGTCGAGCGCCACGGCGGCAATGCGACGAGCAGCGTCTCCTCGAACACCAACTACCTCGTCGTCGGCGACAATCCTGGGCAGCGAAAGCGATCCGACGCCGACGAACACGGCGTCACGGAGATCAACGAGACCGAATTCCGGACGCTGTTGGACGAACACGGTATCATCCCAAGCGACTGACCGTCGGTTCGTACCGGTGCATTTGCCCGTAACGTTCATTGATGTTTATGTGAACGTACCTAGAGGCAATCGGGATCGACCCCCATGAGACGAGACACCAGCCGGAACAGGGATGGCCGTGGACGCGCTACGTGAGCGACACCTGACGCCGTTCCGCCTCGCCGTGCTCTACGCGGTGTTCGGCCTACTCGCACTCGTTGGTTCGGACATACTCCTGTTGGCGCTCTTCGAGGATCCACTCCTCCGCATCCTCCAAGCCGGCAAAGGGGCGATCGAAGTCCTGGTCACCGCCGGGTTGATCTACGTCGTCGTCCGCTCGACCTGGCGGGAACTCCTCCTGAAAGAGCGAGCCATCGAGGCCGCACCGATCGGGATCACGATGTCGGACCCTGCCACCGACGACAACCCGTTGATCTTCGCCAACCGCCACTTCGAGGAACTGACCGGCTACGAGGAAGGGGACGTCGTCGGCCGGAACTGTCGGTTCCTCCAGGGCGATGATACCGATCCGGAGACCCGGGCCGACATTCGCACGGCGATCGACGACGAACGGCCGGTCTCGGTCGACATCGTGAACTACCGGAAAAACGGCAGCCGGTTCTGGAACAAAGTCGACATCGCGCCAGTGCGCGATAGCACCGGAACCGTGACCAACTTCGTCGGATTCCAGGCGGATATCACCGAGCGAAAGATCAGAGCCGAGCGCCTCGAAGTGCTCAACCGTGTCATGCGGCACAACTTCCGGAACAAGATGAACGTGATCCTGGGCTACGTGGAACTCCTCCGGGACCAGTACGACGGAGAGCCCCCGGGCGCGATGGATCGTATCGAACGCGCCACCAGTGAACTCCTCTCGTTGACCGAGACCGCCCGACGAAACGAGAGCATCATCCGCGGAACCACCGACGAAAGTCTGCCGGTTCGCCTGGACGAACGGCTGCCGGAACTGGTCGGGGCCGTCCGGGACCGCTATCCGACCGCGACGATCGATCTCGACGTTGCTGGCCCCGTCGAGGCCGAGGCCGCCGGCTTGCTGGCTGCCATCGAGGAGGCAGTCGAGAACGCCATCAAACACAACGACAAACCCGAACCGGCAGTGACGGTCCGCGTCGAGTCCCTCGAAGACGGATGGGTGGCGATCGAGATCGAGGACAACGGCCCCGGTATCCCCGGTCCGGAGGTCGAAGTCCTTGCCGAAGGAGAGACGCCGCTGAAACACGCCGACCGGCTTGGCATCTGGTCGATCTACTGGACGGTCGTCCGGGCCGGTGGGCGCATGGAGATCACCCAGCTCGAGGATGAGGGGAGTGTGCTCTCGCTGCTCGTCCCTGGCGGCGAGAGCTGTGCGGATCAGACGGTGTCGTCCGGGTCGTGACGAGTCGCCATTCGCTCGGCTTCGCCCGCGTACCGCTCGCGATCAGCCGAATCGGCCACGGCCGTCAGCCGGTTGGACGAGACGTCGAGCGCCGCCGTGACCGGTTCGCGCTGGAGCATCGTCGCCGATCGCTGCATCCGGACGTGAGCGGCACCGTCGGTCGTCGCGTAGACCAGTGTCACGAGGCCCTTGTCACTGTAGTCGCGTTCGACGAGCCACACCCGCTCCTCCTGCGTCATGCCACACGTTCGTCGGGGGCTGGTTTGTATGCGCTACGGTTCCGAGGACGACCACGGCGCGGTTCGGACGAAAGTACCCCCGCGCAACTCCCCCGCGAAATCCCGAGCCCCACGCGAGGCGTGAGGCTCAACTCCACCGAGCGCGAACCGATCACCGATGGATGCGAGCGCCGTCCGCGAGCACGCGGCCGACCTGCCGCGAGAGCCCGGCGTCTATTCGTTTCTCGCAGCGGATGCTGGCGTGACGGCCGACGAACCTGCCGATTCCCAGGACGACGCGCCAACACTCGTCGGTGACGAGACGGCCGGCGAAGTCCTGTACGTCGGCAAGGCGGTGGATCTCCGCGACCGTGTCCGCTCCTACGCAGACCCACGAGGCGAGCGCATCCGCCAGATGATCGCCCGGGCCGTCGACGTCGACGTGGCCGTGACCGACACGGAGACCCAGGCCCTCCTGCTCGAGGCCAACCTGATCAAGCGCCACCGGCCGCGATACAATGTCCGGCTCAAGGACGACAAGTCCTACCCGCTCGTCCAGTTGACCGACCACGATGCGCCGCGCATCGAAATTACGCGCGACCCCGATCCCGGGGCCACGGTCTACGGACCGTTCACGGACGTCGGCCGCCTGGAGACCGTGGTGAAGGCGATCCGGGAGACCTACGGCCTCCGTGGCTGTTCCGATCACAAGTACGCTGGCCGGGACCGCCCCTGCCTCGACTTCGAGATGGGGTTGTGTTCGGCCCCCTGTACTGGCGAAATCCCGCCGGCTGAATACGCATCCGACGTGCGGGCCACCGAACAGTTCTTCGCCGGCGAGACCGGTATCCTGGCCGAACCGCTCCGAAAAGCGATGGATGCGGCCGCGAGCGACCGCCGGTTCGAACGGGCCGCCAACCTGCGCGACCGCCTGGACGCTGTCGAGACGTTTCACGAGGCCGGCGGTGCCGCGGTCTCCCAGCCGGTCGACGAGAGTCGCCGCGTCGATGTACTCGGTGTCTCCCTCGAAGGCAGCACCGCCACCGTCGCACGGCTCCACGCGACCGACGGCAAGCTCGTCGAGCGCGACCAGCACGGCCTCGATGTGCCGGATGGCGCCGACGCGCCGGCGGTCCTCGCGGCCTTCATCACCCAGTACTACGCCGAACGGGAGCTGCCCGACGCCATCCTGTGTCCCGAGCGGCCGGCACGCGAGGGGCTCGGCGAGTGGCTCGAGACCGCCGGTGTCGAGTTGCGCGTCCCGGGCGCTGGCCGGGACGCCACGCTGGTCGACCTGGCGATGAAAAACGCCCGGCGTGGCGAATCCCCGTCGGCCGGCGTCGACGCGCTGGCCGAGGCGCTCGGACTCGCCGACGCCCGTCGCATCGAAGGCTTCGACGTCAGCCACGCCGGTGGCCGGGACGTCGTCGGGAGCAACGTGTGCTTCGTCGGCGGCAGCCCCGAGAAGGCCGACTACCGGCGCAAGAAACTCGACGAGACGAACGACGACTACGCGAACATGCGAGCCCTCGTGGGCTGGCGGGCCGCACGGGCCGTCGAGGGGCGAGACGACCGTCCGGAGCCGGACCTGCTCGTCATCGACGGGGGCGAAGCCCAGCTGGCAGCGGCCCGCGACGCGCTCGACGACCATGGCTGGGACGTTCCCGCGGTCGGCCTCGCCAAAGCCGAGGAACGAGTCGTCACGTCTGCAGGCACGCACCAGTGGGCGAGCGACGATCCAGCCTTGCGCCTCCTGCAGCGGGTCCGCGACGAAGCCCACCGGTTCGCCAGCCAGTACCACGAGACGCTCCGCGACGACGTCTCGACGGTCATCGAGGACGTCCCCGGCGTCGGCCCCAAGACGCGTACCCGGCTCCTCCGGCGGTTCGGCAGCGTTGACGGCGTGCGCGCGGCCTCGCGAACGGAACTCGAATCCGTCGAGGGGGTCGGCGAGGCCACCGCCCGAACGATCGACGAGCGGCTCACGTGAGCGAGCGAACGCGGCTTGGGACGGACCTCACTGCAAGCCTTCGCGTTCCCGGAGGGACGCGCGCCGGACCTTCCCCGTGGAAGTTTTCGGCAGCTCGTCGAGGAACGTGATCTCACGTGGGTACTCGTACTGGGCGAGCCGGTCACGGACGTGCTCGCGGAGGGCGTCCTCCAGTGCGTCGCTCGGTTCCTGATCGGCAGCGAGCACGACGTATGCCTTCGGGACCTCGCCGCGCTCGTCGTCCGGGACCCCGATGACACCGGCGTCGGCGACGGCGTCGTGACCCGCGAGGGTGTCCTCGATCTCCGTCGGCCCGATCCGGTAGCCGGCACTGATGATCACGTCGTCCTTGCGGCTCTCGAAGCCAATGTAGCCGTCGTCGTCCTGCCACCCCAGATCCTCGGTCAAGAGCCAGCCGTTCTGGACCTTTGCGGCTGTCTTGTCGGGCTTCTTCCAGTACTCGACGAAACAAACCGGATTTCCCTCGTACCTGACAGCGATCTCGCCCGTGTCGCCCGGGTCGACGGTCGGCTCGGCGGTATCGGGATCGACGATCGCCACCTCGTGTCCGGGTCCCGGTGGGCCGATCGTTCCCTCGCGAAACTCGGTCAGTGCCGTGCAGTCGCCGACGATCATGTTCGCCTCCGTCTGCCCGTACCCCTCGTGGACGGCCGCCCCACCGAACGTCTCCTCGGCCCAGTCGACGATGGTTTGGCCCAGCGACTCACCGCCGCTGGCGATGGTGCGCAACGAGCCGACGTCGTAGCGGTCCGTGTCCTCCACCTGCATCATCATCCGGAGGGCCGTCGGCGGCGCGAAGAAATTCGTCACGCCGTACCGCCCGATGATCTCGAAGGCGATCGCGGGATCGAACTCGCCGCCATCGTAGGCAACGATCGGTTTCCCGTAGAACAGGCCCGGAATGACGACGTCGAACAGGGACGCGATCCAGGCCCACTCGGACGGCGTCCAGAAGACGTCGCCATCGCGGAGTTCCATGTTGCCGAACGTGGTGACGAACAGCGGGAGGTGACCGAGCAGCACTCGGTGAGCGTGACGGACGCCCTTCGGGTCGCCGGTCGTACCGCTCGTGTAGATGATAATGGCGTCGTCTTCGGCGTCGGTCTCGACTGTCTCGAAATCACGTGAGTACTGGTCGATGGTCGACCAGAACGCCTGTTCTCCCGCCCCGAGGTCGGCGTCGTCGACGACGAGTGTCGTCTCGAGTTCAGCAAGCGAGTCTCGGGCCTCGCGGAACGCATCGAGGTTCTCGGCCGCGACGACGCCGGCCACGGCATCGCAGTCCCCCAGGCGATATTCGATGGCATCCGGCCCGAACAGGGTACTCAGCGGGACCGACACGCAACCGAGCTTCCAGCAGGCGAGGTGCGCAATGACCGTCTCCGGGCGCTGCGGTGCGTTAATGCCAACGCGATCACCACGCTCAACGCCCTGGTCCCGCAGGTAGTTCGCCAGCTGGTTCGCCGCGTTCTGGAGCTGCCAGAAGGTGTATGTGGACTCGGTCCCCGCCGCCGTGTCAGCAAACAGGGCAACCCGTCCCTTGTCGTCCGCCCACCGATCGCAGGCGTAGGCTGCGATGTTGAACCGATCCGGGACTTCCCACTCGAAGGAGGTGTACAGGTCGTCGTAGTCGTCGTACTCGTTCTCGTAGAAGTGGTACGCGTCGAGTCGGTGGCCTGATTCTGTCATGGTGTATCGCCCCCCGAAGTGCCGTTCGAACCGTGTATTGGGCGTTTGTGACCTAAAGCTCCCGATTCCGCGGTAAGAAGGTACTGAGCGAACTGGTCCGAACGGATTGTGAAAACGAGCTTTCCGGAGGTATTCTATATAGCAATATATGGTTTAGTATTTATAAAAGCCGGTGCATTTGGGAGTACTGAGCCGTACAGCTCACTCCGCAACGACTAACGGAGTGTAAGGTTCGATGTCCGGATCCAGGAATGAAATCCACCATCGCTGGAACGACTTCGGGCCCACTGCAATCCGTCTCCAACTGTAGTCGTGTAGGGCCCGTGTCGACAGGGACCCACTATCGGGATTGGCTCCGACGCACGCACCAAACGTCGATCCATCACAGTCAGCGGGATCGATTCGAAACAACGCGGGTGGGGTTGGCCGTGCCAGTACAGCTTCGTCTCGAGCAGAGGATTGTAGAGGAGGTGGTCGAAACTCGCAACCTAACCATTCGGCCCGAGTCACATAACTAGTGGAGAGACGGACACGAATTCAGTCCCTGAGGGACGTGATGGCCGTCACCCTGCCCAGGGGAAACTCTCCCAAAAAATTCCCCTCGCCAGCAACGAACGTGTTGTAGATGTCGTCGATGGCCCCAGGCGTTCAACGGGTGGATATGCCAACGTGCAGGGTCAACTAGAGATGACACTCCCAGATATGTCGTTCCAACTCCCCATGTTGAATTCTCAGTCTAATCATGAGACAATATCTGCGTGAATGGGTCGATGCATACTGCACGGGGAAAACTCAACCCTCGAGCTAAATTGTGAGGGAAACCCCGCATTACCTGGCCAGACCAATACCTGGTACGAACAGTCCGTCGATGTACCACTGATAGTGAGAAGTCCGTGGAGCAGACCCTCGTCAGAACGCGTCCACCACTGAGACAAACCGCAGTCTCTTGGAGGGACAGATAAGGGATACACCCCCCGCCGCAGTGGCTAAATCACGCCATTTACTTAAATATTGTATGGTATGTTGCTATATAGAATTTTGACCCATACGACTGTCTCTGGAGTGCCGACAAGCAGCTCTAACCTCCCGAAATGACCGAAAAGACGTCTCAGACGACTGCTTCGGCCAGTTCTCGAACCCGTTCGGGCTGCTCCCACGTCGGCAGGTGACCACAGTCCCTCAGCACGAACAGCTCCGAGTCTGGAATCAATCCATCTGCGCGTTCAGACAGTGAACGGGCAACACGTCGTCGTCAGCGCCGTGGACGAGACGAACCGGGACGGTGAGATCACCGAGTCTGTCCGTGTAATCCGTCCGATACCCGTTCCGAGTGACCTCGGTGGCCCGAAAACTCCGGAACGCTGCTCCAGCATTCGGCCGTTGCACTTCATCGGACACCAGGTCAACGAGCCGTTCGGGAACGTCGCACTCCTCGGCCACTAATTGTTCCAGACCGAACCGCACGTAGCCCCTGCTGCGACGCATGAGGCCGACAGACACCCGATTGAGGACTTGCATTCGCGAAAGCATCCACGTCAGTGTCCCGTTCGACAGCTCGCTCCCGAGACAGAGGGCGTCGAGCGCAACGACGTGGGCCAGTCGATCAGTATGATCGAGGGCCAACCCGACGGCAATCCCGCCACCCATCGAGAGGCCGGCGACAACGACATCAGTGAGATCCACCTCCGCAAGAAAGGTCGCGACGGTGCGTACGTGTCGGTCAACAGTTAATGGCTCGTCGGGCATCGCGTTCGGCCCGTACCCCGGCAGGTGCGGCGCATACACCGTCGCGTTTGCGGCGAGCGGCTCGATCAGCGGGCCCCAGGAGATGTGAGCGGCGTCGATGATCCCGCCGTGCAACAAAACCAGTGGCGGGCCACTGTCGCCAGCGACGAGGTAGTGCAGGTCGTCGCCCTGGACTGTCACCGTCTCCTCGCTGGCAGCCTCAAGGGTGTTTGTCGCGGTTGCCTTCGCTGACATGCGTCCAACTCGGGGCCGGCCAAGCCATCAAACCCACCGCTCGCAGTCCTCGTCAGTCGTCGATGTCCGGCTCCGGGGCCGGAACGCCCCGGTCCTCCTCACCATCGAGGTCGAATTCGTCGCGTAACGCGAGAATCCGGTCGCGAATGTCCGCCGCCAGTTCGAACTCCAGGTTGTCGGCGGCCGCCGACATCCGCTCGTCGAGGTCGTCGATCAGGCGAGCCGCCTCCGCTGCATCCTCGGGGTCGAGATCGGCCGTACCACCGGTGTCCGTCTTGCTCCCCGGAAGGTTTGCCTCCCCGACCGCCTTCTCGATCGTCCGTGGCTCGTGGCCGTGCTCCTCGTTGAACTCCCGCTGGATCCGGCGACGGCGACGGGTTTCCTCGATCGCCGACTCCATCGCGTCGCTCGGATCGTCGGCGTAGAGCACGACCGTTCCGTTGACGTTGCGCGCTGCCCGTCCCATCGTCTGGACGAGCGTCGTCTCCGAGCGCAGGAACCCTTCCTGGTCGGCGTCCAGGATGGCGACGAGTGACACCTCGGGGATGTCCAGTCCCTCCCGAAGGAGGTTGATTCCCACGAGGACGTCGAACTCGCCCATGCGGAGGCCGCGAACAAGCTCGTGGCGTTCCAGCGTGTCCGTCTCGTCGTGCATGTACTCGACGGCAACGCCGGCCTCGTCGAGGAACTCGGTCAGGTCCTCGGCCATGCGCTTCGTGAGCGTCGTGACGAGGACGCGCTCGTCCTCGGGCACGGCGGCGATCCGATCGAGGAGGTCGTCGACCTGTCCGTCAGCCGGTGCGATCTCGATCTCCGGGTCGACCAGGTACGTCGGCCGGACGATCTGCTCGACAACCTGGTCGCTCACTTCGCGCTCGTACTCGCTCGGTGTCGCCGAGACGTACAGCATCTGGCCGGTCTTGTCCTCGAACTCCTCGAAGGTCAGTGGCCGGTTGTCGTAGGCCGTTGGGAGGCGAAAGCCGTTGTCGACGAGTGACTCCTTCCGGCTGCGGTCGCCCTCGAACTGGCCTTTGATCTGCGGAATCGTCTGGTGGGACTCGTCGACGACGGTGAGGAACTCGTCCGGGAAGTAATCCAGCAGACAGTACGGCGCTTCGCCCGGGTCACGATCCGACAGGTGCACAGAATAGTTCTCGATCCCCGAGCAGTAGCCCGTCTCCTTCATCATCTCCAGATCGAAGGTCGTCCGCTCCTCGATGCGCTGGGCGGCCACGAGGTCGCCCTGGCGCTCGAAGTACC
>CAYLJD010000044.1:3203-17730 GCA_964383875.1 uncultured Halobacteriales archaeon | reverse complement strand
ACCAGGTACCGCAGGCCGGCGAGGTTGGAGTGGTGCCAGAGGAAGCTGTTCGAGCGGTCGAGAATCACCCGGCCGGGCACGTCGTAGCGCGCTGGCGAGTGGCCCACGCGGCCGTAGCTCTCGAACGTGTTCGCGCCCGCGAGTTGGTCGTAGCCGTCGAGGCGCCCGAGGTGGAACGCGACGCCGTGGCGGTCGGCGGCCGCGAACAACAACGGGACGAGGTCGGCCGTGCTGAGCATCAGCACGTCCGGATCCGTCTGCGCCACGCGCCGGTCGATCGTCCGGAGGACAGCCACCGGATCGTCGCCGGCTGGCTCGCCAGCGACTTCGACGGCCGTGACGTCGTCGTCCGCGACCGCCTCCACCGGGGCGTCGATCGAGAGGCGCGTCAGCTCCCGGGCGGGGACTGGATCGGTTTCCGTCTCGAGCGCGTAGCGAAACTCCGGCGAGAGGTCGACGTTGAACAGCCGGTAGGTGCCCGGCGCAGCGAGCGCGCGCTCGTGGGTGTGCTTGAGCTCCCGGGCGAGTGGCGCGACGTCGGCCAGTCGCTCGACCGCCACGCGGAGAACGGGCGTGCGCGCTGCGGCGTCCAGTTCGAGGTATCGCTCGACGACCTGGGTGGTCGCCACCTTCGGGTCGTCGGCGAGCCGCGTGGCGAGCGGTTCGAGCTGTCCCTCGGGCGGTCGCACGTACAGTGCCGGCCGGTAGTCCTCGACGCGCGTGACGGTGGCGCCGTCCGGGGTCGTCTCCCACTCGCGGACGACGCCGTCTGTGAATTCGACCTTAAACGCCATCGTCACGCGCCGCCTCGAGGGCCTCGACACGGTCTTCGAGTGCCAGCAGCTGCCGTTTCTGCGCCAGCAGCATGGCGACCAGGATCGGGTGCATCGGTTCGCGGGCGTTCAGGTAGCCGGCCGCGTCGGCGTACGATTCGGCGTCTGCGAACAGCGCGTCGAAGATGGGCTTGTCCCCCGTCCGCAGCCCGCGCCGAAAGGGCTGCCAGTCCGTGCGGTACTGTTCGAGCAGGTTCCGAAAGGTCGGGTTAGTGCGACCCACGGCATCGCCCTCCTGTGCGTGACGTGGTGCGAAGACGATGCGCCGAGCCGATCGAGTCGGTGGGCGGTGCCATACACCCGTTCGACGTGCAGCCGTCCTAAGCGGCGACCTGCGGCGTGCCGGAAGTGAATGTGGCACTCAGCGGCGGACGTCGGCCAGCACCACATCCGGATCGATAAACAGTCCCGGGCCGAGGTGGACGACCGCCCCGTCGACGTGGTGCGCGCGCGGCGAGCGGACACGACGGACGGCAGCGGGGTTGATCGTCTCGACTTCCTCGTCGTCGAACCCGTCACCGTCGCCGACGAGCCGCTCGGCGTACAGCCAGTCGGCGGTCGGATCCCGAACAACGAGCGCGTACCTGGCCACGTCACCGTCGGTGAACTGCACCGCGACGCCGTTGCGGTCGGCGGACGTCACCCCTTGCTCGGTCGGCCGTGTCGTCCCGTCGGACTCGAGGTCTATCGACATTGGCAACTCCCGGAAACAGCTGTCGAACGTGGCGCCGACGGGGGACCCTGGGGACACGGGGCACCGGTCGTGCTGGGAGCGATCGTCGACTCGCTCCACAGTGTGACGTCCATTCCTCCCACGGAATGTTGTTTCCACCTAGACATACCAGACCTATAACTTAAAACTTTGGACACAGGCTGCATATCCCCACGAGCCCCGTTGTACCGGTGACATCGCCATCACCGGAACGCTCGGATCACTGTAAGTATCCCGGAAATATCTAGGCCTAGTCGTGGAATCGGCGGCTCGTGGATCCGTGGCGTCCAGCGAACGGCTACCGGCCGACGCGGGTTTGCCGAACGAACTCGCGCCAGTGCTGGATCGCCCAGATGATGAGCCCCGTCGAGATGAGGCCGGCCGACAGGAAGTACGGCAGGAGATTCGAGAGGAGCCGATCCGGGAAGGCCACCCCGAAGAGAATTCCTTCGACGGAAAGCGAGATGACCACCAGGGAGACGACACTCACGACGACGCTGGTCGTGATGATCCGCGCGCCATCGTCGAGTTCCCTCTCGAGAAAGACGACGAGACCCACGAAGACGATGGCTGTGGCCAGGACGTAGTAGGGGACACGCCCACCAATGCCGGTCGTGAGGCCTTCAGTGAGCGCGAGAACCCCGACGAGGCTACTCGTCACCAGCAGGGTCGAGACAGCGATCAGCCCGGTGGCGAGCACTCTCCAGTCCACAGTTGTCCCTACGGGGCGGCCCCGAGGAGATGAATGTTTCTACTATAGCACCGCGAGCAGCACCGCCAACACCAGGAGCAGGATGCCAGCGAGCCCGCCGAGGATCAGTGCCTCTTCACGGTCGAGCCCGGTTCGCTGTTTGGCCCACGCGACTGTTCGGCCGGCCGCGGACGCGCCTCGCAGGACAAGCCTGACCGTCGTCGACCGGACCCGGCCAGCCAGAAAGAGCACGAGTTGGGCGAACTCCACGATGGCTCCTTCACTCGTCGTCGTCGGTGGCGTGGTCGTGCGTCCGCTAGCCGGCCCTCGCCTCGGCGGAGTGTCCTCCGTGCGGATGGAGGCCGTGGGCGTCTCGGTCTGCGGGACCAACTCCGCCTCTGCGGTGTCGGCCGGTGTCACCTCGCTCGTCTCGTCAGCCGTGGTATCCGTTGCTGATGGCTCCGATTCGGCCGCCGGACTCGCGAGGGGGTCCACCTGCTCGTCACCATCTGTGTCGTCGTCCTCGCCCTCGTCGTCGGCTGCGGGGGGCTCCTCGTCGGGCGCACCGTCCTCGATATCGGCGTAATCGACGTTCTGACGGCGTTCGTCGAAGCGGTTGAGAACTGCCGGATTGACTGGGACGAGTTCCGGTGGTTGGAAGTCCTCGAAGCCGGGCGTGGCGCCGGCGTCGAAGGTTCGCTTCTGGCGGAACTGGACCTGTCGGAGCTGTTCGTCCCAGTCGGTCAACAGCAACGCTTCGCCCGGGTCGAGTTCCTGGACGGTATCGCTCGCGTCGCTGCCGAGAATCGTCCGGACGACTTCGGTATCGTTCTTCCAGGTCAGGCGGTGCCAGACGATCCAGTCACACTGGGTGATGAAATCCTTGTCGACGGAGGCAGGACGCTGGGAGACGCCACAGAATCCCAGCCCGTGTTTGCGGCCGCGCTTTGCCACCTGGATGAGCGTCTCCCCGGCCTCGGTGAGTCCACCGGATTCGGGAATGTACTCGTGGACTTCTTCGACGATCAGCAGGAACGGCTCTTTCAGGACTTTCTCGCGGTGGAACAGCTCACGGACAACGCGGTCGATGATCTCCTGGGCGTCTTCGGTGTGCATGAACCCCGAGATGTCCAGGATGACCGGCACGTGCTCGACGAGGGCGAGGTCGACGATCGTCTCCGCGTCAGTCGCCGTTACCCGGACGTCACACTGGTCGCCGTTGCCGAGATGCAGAATCTGGTAGTGTTCCTTGAGTCCCCAGTACTCTCCGTCGGTATCGATGATTAGCAACGGCTGGTTCAGGTCCAGGATCTCCTCGACGATGACGTTGACACTCGTGGACTTGCCACTGCCGGACTTGCCGGTCACGAATCCCCGACCGGTGAGGATGTCGACGAGTGGGAGGGTGACGTCCTCGCCCCGGTCGGCGATGTCGATGTGTTCGGCTGTCATCGGCGGACACCGGGGAAACTCCTGCTTTCCGTCATGGGTATTGTCCCAGGTCGGTAACGAGACGCACTTGGTCTGTCCGGCTTATATGCTTCGTGGGTCGGACGGCCGGTTTCGGGCGCTTTTATTGTCTCGCTGCCGTAGCGGGTGTTATGTTCCGCATCGGTGCGCACGTCTCGATCAGCGGGGGCCTTCAGAACGCCGTCTCAGAGCAAGTTGAACTCGGCGGCACCGCCGGACAGATCTTCGTCGGCTCGCCGCGAACCTG
This sequence comes from uncultured Halobacteriales archaeon, assembly GCA_964383875.1. Taxonomy (GTDB): domain Archaea; phylum Halobacteriota; class Halobacteria; order Halobacteriales; family Haloarculaceae; genus CAYLJD01. The sequence continues at coordinate 13,777 of CAYLJD010000044.1, read as the reverse complement.
GGCCGTCTCCGACATCGACGCGGACGCGGCGACGGCATTCCGGGACGCCGCCGACCGAGAGGATGTTGGCCCCTGGATCGTCCACGGGACCTACCTCATCAACTTCGCGACGCCCAAGGACGACTTGGCCGAGAAGTCCGTCGAGTGCGTGCAAGCCGAACTCGACGCGACAGCCACGCTGGATATTCCCTACTACGTGTTTCATCCGGGGGCGCACACCGGCGCCGGCGTCGACACCGGCGTCGAAAACGTCGCCGACCGCGTGTCCCGGCTCGACATTCCCGAGGAGACGACCCTCTTGCTCGAGAACACGGCCGGCAAAGGTACGACTGTCGGCAAGGACATGGCCTCGCTCGCCCGCATGATCGCGCTGTCGGACTACGACCCGCCGGACGTCGGCGTCTGCCTGGATTCCTGTCACCTCTGGGCCGCTGGCCACGACTTCTCGACGACAGCTGACGTCGACGACCTCGCCTCGCGAATCGAGGACACGTTTGGCCTCGAGACGCTCGCGTACCTCCATCTGAACGATTCGAAGCACCCGTTTGGCTCGGAGAAGGACGAGCACGCTCACATCGGGGACGGCGAAATCGGTGACGACCCGTTTCGGTCGCTGATCAATCACGACGCGTTCCGCGATCTGCCGATGGTCCTCGAAACACCGGTCGACGACAAGGGGTACGCGTGGAACATCGACAAGATTCGGTCGCTTCGCGAATAAGTGCGCTGTCTGGTGATTAATAAAGACAGTATCGGAAATTTATCACGAAATAGACCGCGATTCTCGGCTGTAAAACGGAACTCATCGGGATTTATGCGAAATATTGGATAAATCTATATGAATAATGATCAGTATACGTGATATGTGTATGACGGACGTCATACGCCTGGCTGACGGACGGTGGGCTCATTTATTCGGGTACAGTCTCGTGGTTTTTCACGTTTTCATTCGGTCCACGTGGTGGGGCAATCGGCGACCTATCTCCGGTGCAAACGGTATTTTCGATAATATCGGGATTCAAGATAGATGAAATCGGGTTCCATCTGGTGGTTTTCGATTCAATCTCTCGCAAACCGACACAACCCTCAATACGTATGTTTTCTGAGTATATTTTCCCCACGCGCTGTCTCGAGTGGGGTGGAGTCAGCACGGCTGCTGCACGGGGGTGCACTCGTCAGCTCCAGGCCGAGAGCGTCGCGCCCGGCTCGACTGCCGCGGGCGTCGGGCCGGGCACGCGGTCGACAGCCCCGAACAGCTCCACCCAGTAGGGAATGGTCGTCTGCCAGTAGCCATCCTCGACGTAGACGTGTGTCTCGAACGCCGCCCCGGTGTAGCGCAGGCCCTGCCCCGTGCGTTCGCACTCGAGCGTCGTCGCGTCGGCCGCGACCGCCGACGGGAGCGCCGCCCCGGTCGCGTCCGTGGTCACCAGCACCGGCACGTCGTAGGTCGTGCCGACCGCGGCCAGCAGTGTCGCCGTCGTGGCGTAGAGGTCCTCGCGCTCGTAGTCGGGCACGTCGTCGTCCTCGTAGAGCGAGGCCAGATTCGGCGCGACGACCATCGCCGTCCGCCCGTCGGCGGCCCGGGCCAGCCGCGTGGCGAGGGTGTGGTGCTGGTAGGCTGTGAACGCGCGTGCCACGCGAATCCCGTCGAGCGCCCGGTGGTGCGGTGCCAGCTCGTAGAGCGTGTAGGCCACGGCCGTATTGCGCGCGTCGAGCCAGTAGACGATCCCGTCGCGTTCGCGCAGCTCGGCGACGACGAGGCGGTGGAGCGCCGTCGAGCGCGGGCCCGGTGCGTCGAGGTGGGTCAGTCCCGACTCGAGCGTCGGTAGCACGTCCATGGATGGACGCCGGCGGGGCCCGGACAAAAGCCGATGTGGGCCGGGACCGTTTCGGCCGAAATGACAGCGCCACGCGCGTGCTCTCCGGCGGCCGGCCCGGGGCCCTAGTTCACGATCGCGTAGGTCCGTCCCCGCTTTTCGCCGCGAGCGCGCACGAGATTGTACTGGTCCATCTTGCGCAGGTACTTCCGGACCGTCCGGCGACTCCGCGGATCCGTGACCCGGTCGGTGTAGCGCTCGTAGAGGTCGCCGGGCGCGATCTCGCCGGCCGCGTCGACGATCTCGTAGAGCTCCTGCTGGTGGGACGTCAGGGCGTCGACGGTGCGCTGTTTGATCGCTTCGCGAGCGTCGGGAATCGCGGTTGTGACGTGGGCGTCGGTGACGCGGTCGGCACCCTCGGCCTCGGCCGTTCGGGCGGCCGTGCGGAGCGTCCGGATCGCGACGCGGGCGTCGCCCGCCGCGGCGTCGGCGATCGTCTCGAGTCGGTCGTGGTCGACGGCGCCGGGTTCGAAGCCACGCTCGACGCGCGCCTCGAGGATCGCCACCAGTTCGTCGAGGCCGTATCGGTCGAAGTGCACGCGGGGGCCGGCGCGCAGCCGGCTCCGAACGCGGTCGTCGAGGCCAGCGAAGAAGTTCGTCTCGCTGTTGGCGATCAGAATCGGATGGAGGTGGGGGATGCCGAGCAGCTCGTAGAGGATATCCGGGTCGTCGAGCTGGTCGACCTCGTCGAGGACGACCACAACGGGCTGGTCGTCACGCTCGCGGATCCGCTGGAGGATCGTGTCGTGGGGCGTCGACGACCGGTGGATGTCGACCGTCTGGCCGATGGCCTCCAGCAGGCTGTAGAAGACCCGAAACCGGGTGTGGTCGGTCCAGCAGTTGACGTAGGTCGTCTGGACGTCGAGGAGCTGCTCGCGCAGCCGTTCCGTCGTGTATCGGGCGACACACGTCTTGCCCGCGCCAGTCGGTCCGAAGGCGAGTGGCGTCTCCGCGGGCTCGCCGTCCATGAGCGGCGAGAGCGCCGCCGACAGGCGCTCGATCTCCTCGTGCCGGTGGACGACGTCCTGGGGCACGAAGTCCTCTTGCAGGACACGAGCGTTGGTAATCACACGACTGGCTACGGGCCGCGACACCTATAAACGGAACTGGGGAACTTCCGATAATTCCGATGGGACCCCGTGACGGATCGTGTGTGCAGTCGCTCCCGGGAACGGACGGTTCTGCTAGGTCGCCGAATCGGCATAACGGCCGGGACGCGACGCTGCCTATGGGGCCGGCGGCCGGACGAGTGGCTATGGCGGTCGACGGCCGATCCGCGTTCGAGCGGCGGGCACCGCCCACGACGCGCTCCGACCAGCTCGTGTTCCGATGCCACGGCTGTGCGTCCCGGTTTACCGACGATCCGGCCGGTCCCGGCGTCTGTCCGCGGTGTCGGGCCATCGGTGGGCACGAGCGGCTCGGCCGAGCGACGGCAGCCGCGGATGGTGAGTGACGCCCGTGGCGCGAGGGGTCCGGTCGGGCCAGTGAGTCGCGGACACCGTCTCGCGACTCGCTACCAGGCTGCCTCGACGATCCCGTCGAGCGCGTCGCGATCGGCCTCGACGCCCGGCGGGAGGTTGTTGATGAGCCGGTCGTCGAGAACGCCATCGACGATTTTCGGGATGTCGTCAGTTGTCAGCCCGTCCACGTCGCGGAGCCGCCTGGGCTGACCCAGCGCGTCCCGGAGGTCGCTGACCGCCGACACGACGGCTGCGGCGTGATCGGCAGCGTCCCCGACGCCCAGGGCCTCGGCGAGAAACGCACGGCGCCCGTCGGCTTCCCCGAAGACGTACTCGAGGACGTGTGGGGCCACGACCGCGTGGGCGGTCCCCTGGTGGGGTCCGCGGGCGGACACCGCGTGGCCGAAGGCGTGGATCAACGACATCGTCGTCGCGTCGGGCCGGGACATCCCGTATTCGACGAGCAGGATGCCACGGACGATCGGATTCATGGTGGCCGCATCGATCGGGTCGTCGCCGAGGGCCGGGAGCGACTCGACGAGAAGCGAGAGGCCGTGAGCGGCCGTCCCGTCCGTGATCGGCGTCGCTTTCGGGCCGTAGATGGCTTCGATCCCCTTGTCGAAGCCGTTCATGGCCGAAGCAGCGAGGACCGACTGGGGTGTCGTGGCGAACAGCGCCGGATCTGCGACCATGAGCATCGGCATCAGTGACGGGTGGCCCACGCCGCCGCCCGTCGGCTCGTCTACGAGCCCACCATCTGGGTGGGCGCTCGCGCCACCACCCATGGAGAGTTCGGCGCCCGCGAGCGTCGTGGGGATGCTGACGATCGGTGGGACGCTCTCCGGAACGGGGAGCAGTCCGGACTCGGCGAGTGCCGTCCCGAGTTCGGCCGGTGAGCGGTCGCTGGCCACAGCGACGGCCGCCTGTTTGGTGACGTCGAGGCTGCTGCCACCGCCTAGCCCGATGAGGACATCCGCGTCGAGTTCACGGTATCGCTCGGCGGCCGCGACGGCCGTAGCAAGCCGCTTTTTCGGTGTCGTCTCCGCGAAGACGCCGGCGAGTCTGTCACCGAGGCCGGCTTTCACGGGCTCGATCACAGCCTCAGTCGTTCCGACGGTCTGGCCCGAGACGACCAGCGCGCGCGAGAGCCCCCGTCGTTCCAGTTCCTCACTGAGGTGAGCCACACACCCCTCGCCAAATCTGATCGTCCCCGGTTCGTACTGGAAGCGAAACGGGCCGTCGAGGTCTGCCACCAGCTCACTCATTGCTCTGTGCTCTCCGTGACTCCTGCGCCTGTTGCGGTCGAAGCCCTCCGCCGTCGCGTGTAGCGAATCCCGGTCCCTGACATCAATCCGAACCGTCGAGCCCGAACCCCGTAGCCTTTCGGCTACCGCAAACGGTTACCGAATCCGGCGGGTAGGGACCCCAGCCCATGGACGATCCACACGCCGACCAGCCGATCGAGTCGGCCGGCGTCCCGCTCGCCGAGGCCGACGCAGCCGTCATCCTCACCCACGGACGTGGCGCGATGGCACGGGGGATGCTGGAGCTCGCTCACCAGATCGACGTCGACGGCGTGGCCTATCTGGCCCTCCAGGCCGCCCGACGCACCTGGTACCCGAACAGCTTCATGGCCCCGATCGAGGCGAACGAACCCTGGCTCTCGTCGGCACTGGCCTTCGTCGGACGGGCGTTCGAGCAGGCGACCGACGCCGGGCTGTCCGCCGACCACGTCGTGTTCGCCGGCTTCTCGCAAGGCGCCTGTCTGGCATCGGAGTACGTCGCCCGCAACGCCCGCCGGTACGGCGGCCTGGCAGCGTTGAGCGGCGGCCTCATCGGACCCGAAGGGACCGACTTCGCGTACGACGGCGATCTCGCGGCGACGGCGGTGTTTCTCGGGTGTAGCGACGTTGACCCCCACATCCCCGTCGACCGCGTCCACGAAACGCGGGACGTCCTGTCAGCACTCGGCGCCGACGTGACCGAGCACATTTACGAGGGAATGGGCCACGCCGTCAACGAGGACGAGCTGGACGCCCTCGCCGACATCGTCCGCACCGCGGCAGACTGAAACTGGCGCGTTCACGAGGAGAGGACCGGGACGTCGTTGTCAGAGTTTTCTGTCGGGACCCGAGCGCGCCCACGCAGTAGATGGAGCTGACAAGACCGATCACGACCGCGCGTCGGTGGCGCGGCCACCCTACTGATAAACGTCGGCGTCGGCCGTGCCGAGGTGCTCGAGGAGCGCCTCGTGGAGGGGACCGTTCGATCCGAGCAGCGCCTGGCGCGTTTCGGTGTCGAGTGTCAATTCGTACGGATTGCCCTGCTCGTCCGTGATGGTCGCGCCGGCCACCCGGGCGATACAGATCCCCGCCGCAACGTCCCACGGGTAGGTGTCGTACTCCCAGACGGCGTCGACACTCCCGCTGGCGAGATAGCAGAGGTGCAGCGCGGCACAGCCGAGCCGCCGGACGCCACGGCTCGCTTGGTAGTAGTGCGACAGGAAGCTTCCGTCTGGATCGTACCCCGAGAGCATCATGCTCTCGTCGAGTTGCGTCCGGTCGGTGGTCGCGATCTTGATGTCGTTTTCGTAGGCGTGGTCGCCGACGCGAGCCGTGAACATCTCGCGGGTCTCCGGGACGAACACCACGCCCATCACCGGCGTCTCTTCCTCGAGGAGGCCGATCGAGACAGCGTAGTTCGGATTGCCGTGCGCGAAGTTCCCTGTCCCGTCGAGCGGATCGATCAACCACGTGTATTGGCTCGATCCCTCGACGCGCTCGCTCTCTTCCGAGAAGATGCCGTGGTCGGGGAACTCGTTTTGAATCACGGTCGTAATGATCCGGTCGGCCTGGTGGTCGGCTTCGGTCACGATGTCCGACTTGTCGGTCTTGTAGGTGACCGACTCGACCTGCCCGTGGAGTTCACGGAGCGGATCACCGACGCTTCGGGCGGCTTCCATGGCCACTGACTGGGCCTCCTCGACGAGGTCGGGCTCCGCCAGGGGTTCGTCCGGTTCGAGTTGGTCTCGTGGCCCGTCGTCCGTCCCTTCGCGGACCCCCCAGCCGAGTTTCTCGGAGATGGCTGTGAAGAAGTGGTCGTCGTAGCTCGTCCGGACGACGTGAGCTAGCTGGTCCGCGCTCGTGACGCGAATGACGGACTCCTCGCGGAGGTTCGTGTGCGCCCGTCCACCGTCGACGAGGATCATCGCACTTCCCTGCGTGACGATCCGAAGTTCGGTCTCGGCGTCGAACACGACCGGCCGCGTTCCGAGCGTGTGGGTGTGAAGCGGGACGAGCTGGAGGGTGTGGTTGTCCGCGGGGAAGTGGATCGGGCCCTCCGCGGAGAGCGAGACACCGGTCGAGCCAGTCGGTGTCGAGACGGCGAGGCCGGTCCCCTCGAACTGTCCGACGTACTCGTCGTCCAGGAACACGTCGAGTCGGGTGATCTTGCGGTCGATGGGGTTCTCCGGCGGGACGTGCTGAATCATGACGTCGTTGATACCGGTCGCGTCGACCCCCCGGGCCTGGGCGTGGAGCTGCTGGCGGCTATCGACGTCGGCCCGTCCCTTCAAGACCTCGTCCAGGGCGTCGCGCAGTTCCTCGGGTTCGACGCGGGCGAGGAACGCCAGCGTCCCCGTGTTCACGCCCAGGATGGGCACGCCCCGCGGAGCGAACGTTTTGATACCCTCGAGGAACGTCCCGTCACCGCCGACGGTGAGCCCCAGCGTCGCCCGGCTCTCCTCGTAGACGTCGCCGACGTCATCGCCCACGTCGACCACCGAGAGGTCGATGCCACGTTCGGTGGTCCACCGATCGAGCGTGTCCAGGACCTCCTCGCTGTCCGGGCTCGTGACGGCGATAATTTCGTCCGTCGTCGCGAGGCGTCGACCGTGCATCGTTCCTGCGTACAGCCATGCGAGCCGGGATTAAAATGTCGTTGTTAGGCGAGCAGACATATCATATGTGCAGTTTTACCGAAAAACCAAGCAAAATCATTGTATGGGCGAGGGGTCTCTCTAGGCGCATGGCGGTACTCGATGTCGCCCGCGAATCGGTCGTGACACACGCTCCGGACGACAACGCCCTCGACGCCATCGAGAGCATGCGGGCCAAGGACGTCGGCTCCGTGGTGGTGGTCGAGGGGAGTCGGCCGGTCGGCATCGTGACGGATCGGATTCTCGCCCTCGAAGTGATCGGCCGAGACACCGAGCCGGCGGATGTCCGGCTCGGGGACATCGCCACGGACGACATCGACCCAGTGGACGCGGACACCGGCATCTACGGGCTCTTGGAGCACCTGTCCGACGAAGGTGCGCGCCGCGTCCCGATCGTCGAGGACGGCGACCTCGTGGGCATCATCTCGATCAGCGACATTGTCGTGTTGCTGGGCATGGAGCTCCAGTTGGTCGCGAACGTGATTCGGACGTCGTCACCCGCCTACGAGCGCTCGGCGACCGAAATCTACGATTGAACGCCACGGGGAAATTTTCCCGCGACAATTAGGTGTCTCGCCCCGCACTATTCGCCCATGAGCCGACCGTTCGTCGTCGTCGGCGGAGACGCCGCTGGATTGAGTGCCGCCAGCAAGTGCGCCCGCGAGGATCCGGACCGCGAGGTGATCGTCTTCGAGCAGGGCGAGTGGGTCTCCTACGCGCACTGCGGGATGCCCTACTACGTGAAAGGCGAGGTGGCGTCGATCCGCGACCTCTTGTCGCTGTCGCCAGCGGAGGTCGCCGACCGCGGGATCGACCTCCGCCGCAATCACGAGGTGATCGGCGTCGATCCGGAGCGGCAGTGCGTCCGTGTCCGCGCGGCCGACAGCGAGCTGGAACAGCCCTACGGTGACCTGCTCCTCGGCACTGGCGCCCGGGCCCTGACGAGTCCGATCGACGGGACGGAGCTGGCGGGCGTCTTCACCATGCACCATATGGACGCCGCGGCGGCGGTCCGGGCGCTGTTGATGTCGCCTGACGACGCCGACGCGTCGGCGTTCGAGGTCGACTACGTGGCCCTCGACTTCGTCGCGGAGTACATCGAGCGTGAGCCCCCGGAGACGGTGGCGATCGTCGGCGGCGGCTACGTTGGCGTCGAAATGGCCGAGGCCTTCCGGGCTCACGACCTGACAACGCACCTCTATCAGCGGTCTCCACTACCGATTCCGCCTTTCGGGACGGCCGTGGGCGAACAGGTCGCCCAGCGACTCCGCGACCGGGGAGTCCGACTGCACCTCGAGACGGCGGTCGACAGCCTCGTCGGGGACGGCTCCGTGGAGGCGGTCGAGGCCGATGACGGCCGGACTGCGGTCGACGCGGCGTTGGTTGGGGTGGGTATTCGGCCGAACGTCGACCTGGCCGCCGACGCCGGCGCCACGCTCGGCGACTCCGGCGCCATTGCGACCGACGAGTACGGCCGGACGTCACTGGATGGCGTGTACGCCGCTGGTGACTGCGCCGAAAACCGTCACGCCGTGACTGGAGACCCTGCCTGGGTCCCGCTCGGATTGACGGCCAATCGGGCCGGTCGAGCCGTCGGCGCGACCGTCGCCGGCGTCCCGACGCCGGTCGGTGACATCGCCGGGACGGCCGTCCTGAAGTGTTTCGAGCTGGAGTGTGGCCGCGCGGGTCTGCTCGACGGGGACCGGGCACGTGAGGCGGGCTTCGAGCCTCTCGCCGAGACGATCACTGCCGGCTCCCGATCCGGCTACTACCCGGGGAACGCCGAGACGACGGTGACGCTGGCGGCCGATCGTGACACCGGCCGGCTGCTCGGTGGATCGATTGTCGGCGAAGATCGAGCGGCGATCCGCATCGACACGCTGGCGACGGCTCTCGAGGCCGATCTGACCGTCTCCGAGCTGGAGCAGCTCGATCTCGCCTACGCGCCGCCGTTCAGTCCGGTCTGGGACCCGGTTCTCGTCGCGGCGAAGGTGCTCGGCGGGCAGTTCGACGGGTAACTCACGACCGATCGGCGTCCCTGATCCCGAGCACGTCGAGCAATTCCGGAATCTCGTCGATTCGGTAGTCGACGGCCGGCCCGTCCTCGGCGCCGAACGCGACTGTCGTCAGCCCCATCGCGGTGCCGCCCTCCATGTCGTTGGTGTACTTGTCCCCGATCATGACGCCCTGTTCCGGATCGACGCCGGACGCCCGGGCCTTCTCGAAAGCGGTCTCGAAGACCCGCCGGTCGGGCTTGACGACGCCGACCTCTTCGGAGGTCGTTACGTGTGTGAGATACTCCCCGAGTTCGTGGGCGTCCAGTCGGTCCGAGAGATCGGCGTCGGCGTCGCTGATGACCGCCTGGTAGAGATCTGCCTCAGCCACCGCTGCCATCGTCTCCTGGACGCCGGGGGTGCGTTCGACGGTCTCCGCCGTCACTTCCTGGTACAGGGTCTGCCAGTCGTCCGGCGGCGGCCCGTCGAACAGCGCGTGGGCCGCCTTCCGACGCGCTTCCCGCGCGGTTCGGTACTCGGTTCCCTCACGGTCCACGAAGTGCGACCGCATCGTCTCCCGCCACGTCTCGCGGGCCGCGTCCACCGACATCTCGAGGTCGTACGTGTCGATGGCCCGTTCGAGAAACACCGTTTGGGCCCGGGCGATCGAGTCGATGTCCAGGATCACGCCGCCGACGTCCCAGAAGACGGCCTCGTGAATCATGCGGTGAGACACCGGGCCGGAACGCAAGAACGTACCGCCTCGTCGCTCCCACCCTGGACACGGTCACCCGTCGAGAAAGGCGGCCATCCCGTCGCGCTGTGCCGCCGTGCCGAAACAGGCGGCGATGGACTCGACGGACTCCTCGATCCCGTCTTCGAGCCCCTCGGACCGCCAGTCCCGAAAGACCGCCCGCTGCCGGCGCAGGACGTCCGGATGGATGGTCGCGAGTTGCTCGGTCACCTCGTCGACCGTCTCGTCGTGGTCGGCAGCCGGAACCGCGCGCGTCACGAGGCCCATCGCTGCGGCCCGGGTCCCCGAGACCGATTCGCCGGTGTAGATCAGTTCCTTGGCCCGCCCCTCCCCGATGAGTCGGATCAGCAACCCGCCCTGGATGCCGGTCACGAGGCCGACGTCGACTTCCGGCAGGCCGAGCGCGGCGTCGTCGGCCGCGACGCGGATGTCACACGACATCGCGAGTTCCAGCCCCGCACCGAGCGCGTACTCCCCACAGCCACAGACGGTGACCGCATCCAGGTTCCGCACCGTTGCCATCGCGTCGTGGAGCTCGCGGATGACCGGACG
>CAYLJD010000044.1:0-3103 GCA_964383875.1 uncultured Halobacteriales archaeon | reverse complement strand
GCCCTGGACGACAACGCGGAGACCCGGGCCGACTGGGCGACCTACGTCCAGCGGATGGCCGACTTGGATCTGGCAGGCATCGCGGTTCCCGAATCCTACAACGGCGCCGGCGGCTCCTACGTCGAGACCGTGCTCGCCGAGGAGGCCATCGGATACGTCGGGACGATCGTCCACGCCTGTCAGACGTCGCTGACCCAGCACATCGGGCAGACACTCTATCAGCACGGCAGCGAGCACCTCAAGGACACGTATCTCGCGCCGATGCTCGACGGCGACCTGATCGTCTCGCAAGCGTACACAGAACCGTCCAGCGGGACTGATCTGGCCCACCTCGAGACGACGGCCGAACGGACGGACGACGGCTGGCAGCTCAGCGGCGAGAAGCGGCTGGTCGACTTTGCGCAGTACGGCGACTTCTACTTCGTGCCGGCGCGGACGAGCGGTAACGACGGTGATCGGCAGGGCGTCTCGCTGTTCGTCGTCGACGCCGACGCTCCGGGGATCGAGATCGTGGCCGACCAGTCTGACTGGCACGGCTTTCGCGGCACTGGCGCCGGGTGGCTCCGTTTCGACGACACGCCCGTGCCCGCGGCGAACCTGGTCGGCGAGGCGGGTGCCGCGTGGTCGTACATCACCGACGAACTGACCCTCGAACATCTCACCGTGGCCCGGTATTGCCTCGGGGCGAGCGAACGGACACTCGAACTCGCGGCCAACTACACGGACGCGCGAACCGTGAACGAACGGCCCCTGTCGGACTACCAGGGCGTGAGTCACGACATCGCCGACCTGGCGACACGTCTCGACGCCGCGTACCTGCTCAACACGCGCTGTGCCCGGCTGCTGGATGCGGAGGGTCTCGATGCCGGACGCATGGAGAGTGCGATGGCGAAGTGGTACGGCAACGACCTCGCCCACGAGATCGCCGACACCTGCATGCAACTGGTGGGTGGGATCGGCACGACCCCGCTCTATCCGATCGAACGGATCCAGCGTGACGTCCGGGCCGGTCGGTATCTCGGCGGCGCGAGCAAAGTGATGAAGAGCGTCGTCCAGCACGACGCGTACGAGGCACTCGCCGACCCGGATTTCGACGCCTCCTACGTCGGGAATGAGCTCGAGGGACGTCCCTGGCGGTAGTCGGCATTGCCGCGGGTGGATTGACCGTGCCAAGGCGTTTCGTCCTGGGGGCCGAATGGCACCCTGTGTCGTGTGATTCCCCGACGGCAGCTCGACCCGAGCGGCGAGCGACGACCGATGGCACAAGACAGGGACCATCGAGTGGGAGCGCCGACAGATGACGGAGACGTCGCACCCGCTCTTCGCTCGCCTCTACGACGCGGCCATGGCGCCGGTCGAACGGACCGTCCTGGCGGAGCACCGTCGGTATCTCACGGCCGACGTGACCGGATCCGTCCTCGACCTCGGCGCGGGTACCGGCCGGCTGTTTCCGTATATCGATTCGGATGCCAATGTCTCACTTCACGCCCTGGAACCGGACCCGCACATGCGCCGCCAGGCGGCCGCCCGGGCTCGGGACCTCGGGATCGAGGTGGCACTCATCGATGCTGGCGCGGAAGCGATGCCGCTCGCTGACGACGCAATGGATGTCGTCATCGCCTCCCTCGTGTTTTGTACGATACGCGATGTCGACGCCGCGCTGTCGGAGGTTGCCCGGGTCCTGAAACCCGGCGGCGAATTCAGATTCCTCGAGCACGTTCGCGGCGAGGGCGCCCTCGGTGCCATCCACGACCTGGCCACGCCGGGCTGGCGGCGCGTTGCGGGTGGCTGTCACCTGAACCGGGAGACCGACGCACTGCTTCGGAACGACGAGCGGTTTGTCCTGCGCGACTACTCCCGCATCGAGTCGCCGCTCCCGGATGTGCTCCCCCTTGTCCGGGGACGCCTCGAGCGGCGTCGGTCGGCCTCGACGATCGGGCGTCTTCTCGGGGGACGGTCCCGGTAATCGCCGAACCCAGTCGCAGGCCCCGCCGGCGTTAGAACTCCTCCACGTGGGGTCGAACGTCGAGTTCCAGCGTCCACGAGGAGCGCTCCTGCTCCACGAGGTGCCAGTAGGAGTCGGCGATCGCATCGGGCTCGAGAAACGACTCTGGATCGCGGTCCGGGTAAGCCTCCGCGACTGACGGCGTGTATATCTGGCCGTCGATCACGACGTGGGCGACGTGGATGCCCTCGGGCCCGAGTTCGCGGGCCATCGATTCGGCCATGCCGCGCACGGCGAACTTCGCTGCGCTGAAGCCGATGGCCCCATCCCGGCCGCGGGTCGCCGACGTGGCGCCGGTGAAGATGACGGTGCCGCCGTCGCCGCCAAGCATGTCTGGCACGGCTTCCTGGGAGCACAACAGCGCGCCGTAGGCCGACACGCGCCAGGCGGATTCGAACGCGTCGGGTGAGATCGCCTGGAGCCCCTTCCAGGCGCCGCCGCTCGCGTGGTTGACGAGGACGTCGACCGGGCCGAGCGTGTCACGGACCGTCTCGAATCCTGCCGTCACCTGTTCGGGGTCGGTGATGTCCGTCGGAACGGCCACCGCGTCCGGACCCAGATCGTCGGCCAAATCCTCGAGGTAATCAGTCGAACGGGCAAACAGGCCGACAGCACACCCTTCGGCGATGAATTTCCGTGCGAGCGATTCGCCCAACCCCGGGCCGACGCCGGCGATGACTGCCGTGCGTGTCATGGGTGTCACGAGGGCGGGTTCCGGCAAAAAGCCCGTCCCCCGACCGAACGCCGGGCGACCACGTCGACCCGGGGACAGGTTGAGGTACCTCGCTCCCGACTCGCGGCACGGTGGCTGACTCGAACAGGCTGACGCTGGACGGCGCCGGTGGGGGCGGCCAACTGCTCCGCACAGCGATCTCGCTCTCGATCGTGACGGACACGGCGTTCGAGCTCGTGGACATTCGGGGAAACCGCCCGGATCCGGGGCTCAATCCACAGCACCTCGCGGCGGTCGACGTCGGGGCGACGATGTGTGGGGCCGACACTGACGGGGCGACACTCGACTCCGACCGGCTCACGTTCGATCCCGGCACCGAGCGACAGCACTCGCTCGACGTCGACATCGGCACAGCCGGGAGCATC
>CAYLJD010000043.1:0-18350 GCA_964383875.1 uncultured Halobacteriales archaeon | reverse complement strand
GCTGGCACTGCGGAACGACGACGTCCCGGAAACTCCGCCAGCGGGACGCTCCCGCTACCCAGGCGCGCTCCTCCATCGACTCGGGGATGGTCTGTATGTACTTCCACATCAGCCAGACGGCAAAGGGCATCGAGATGGCCGAGAGCGCCGTGATCAGCCCGATGCGGGTGTTCAATAGCCCGATATTCTTCCAGATGAGATACAGTGGCAGCCCGATCACGATCGGACTGAACAAGTATCCGAGGAGCAGGAACCGCGCAAAGTTCTCCTTCTGTGGGAAGTTGAGCCGGGCGAGGCCGTACCCGGCGATCAGCGAGATCACCACGACGGCGATGATCGTGCCGATGGCGACGACGGTCGTATTGATGATGTAAAGTGCGACGTCCTGGTGGAAGAGAATCTGGTAGTTGTCGAGCGTGAACGTGTCGGCGCCGGGGAACAGCGTCACCTCTGAGGACGCCACCGCCTCACGGACCTTCAGCGACTGCTGGAACATCCAGTAGATCGGGAACACGCCGAAGATGACGACGATGACCCCACTGATCGCCTTCCCGGCAGTGAACAGCCGTTCTTCAGCCCGGTGGGAGAGGCCAAACAGACTCCCCGTGGCACTGTCGCTGCTCATGTTGACGTTTCCACCTCCTCACTGGGATTGACCATCAGGAAGTACGCGATGGCCCCAGCGAACAGGAACACGAACATCACGACGGCAAGCGCGTTCGCGAGGCCGTAGGCTTGCTCGGTGAAGGCTACCCGGTAGGCCAGGATCGGGAGCGTCGTCGTCGCGTCACCCGGGCCGCCCTGCGTCAGTTGCCAAATGATGTCGAACTTGTTGAACATGAAGATCGACCGCAGCAGGACCGCCACGGCGATGACGCCGGCAATCCGCGGGAACGTGATGTCCCGGAACATCTGGAACCGGTTGGCACCGCAAACTTGTGCGGCCTCGTAGAATCGGTTGGGGATCGCGCGAAGCTGTGCGAGGGCAAAGATGGTGATGAACACCGACCACTTCCAGGAGCCGATCAGGATCAGGATCGGCATTGCCCAGGCGTGGGTGCCGAGCGCGTATTCTTGGGGGCCCCAGAGTCCCAGGATGTCGGACGCGAGCACGTGAATCACGCCACCGAAAGAGCCGAACATCTGAAGCGCGACCAGCGCGACCACGATGGTCGGGATGAGGTAGGCCGTGAAGACGATGGCCGTGAGAATCTTCTGCCCGCGCACGATGCGGTTCAGCGCGAGGGCCAGCCACAGGCCGACCACCAGCTGAATGAGCGTACTGCCCACCATATAGACGACGCCGCGCCACATCGATTCCCAGAACCGATCGATCTCGAGGACTTCGAAGTAGTTCTCGAGGCCGACGAACTCCCACTCTGGATTGAGCAGGAAAATCTCGTGAAACGACGCGTAGACGGCGAAAGCCACCGGGAGCACGGCAATGAGGAAGTACAGAATCAAGACCGGGACGACGGTTCCGAATCCCGCAAGCGTCTCTCTGTCCACCGGCAGCCGGTCGATGACAGCGTACCCCCTACCCGTTTCCTCTGGCTCGAGCGTCTCACCCGCCATAGCTGTCAGACCCCTAGCGGGCCATGCATATTATTCCCATGGTTACCGCCGCGCCCGATGGGGGTTGACGGGCCCACGCGAGACACTGAGCGATCGCTCAGGATCCCTCAAATAAAAACGATGAGTGGGAGTGCCGACTTACGCGAACCGCTCGCGTGCCTCTTGGAGGCGGGTCTCCAGTCTGCCGTAGCCCCAGTCGTAGGCCTCCTGGACAGACATCGAGTCGGTGACCACGCGGTTGATCATCTCCCCGAAGAACCACTGCCGAGTGACGTAGAGCGACACGGGCGATTCCGTGTCCGCCTCCGGCACGTTGCCGTAGTAGTCTTCGACGATCGTGTTCTGGCAGTACTGGAGGTCCTCGAGGAGGTCCGGGTAGTCCTGCCAGAGCTGGATGCTCGTGAATGCATCGCTCTCCGCCACGTCGGCGTAGTTCGGGAGGAACCGGCTCGGCTCGGACGAGTACATGCCGGCAGTTCGCTCCATATTGTCACCGTAGAGCCACGTGAGCCACTCCTTGGCGCCGGGCGTGTTGTCGCCGCCGGCGAAGACGTGAAAGCCGTCTGGGGCCGGCTCGAAGGCCCAGGAGTCCGTCCGACTGATGCCACCCTCCTGCCACCGCGGGAGAGGAGCGACACCGGTGTTGTTCGCAATGGCGTCAATACCAGCCCCTGCAGCGATTCCCTGCGGCCAGATGTTGAGGTGGTAGTGTTGTGCGAACTGGCCTCCCAGGTAGTTCTGGATCGACGATGCCCACCCGATATTCGTCGGATCGGGTGAGTACTCGGAGATGTCCAGGAAGAATTGCAGGAGTGTAGTGACCTCCTCCTCGGGGAAGTGGATCTCCAGTTCGTTGCGAGCATCGGGATCAACCCACCGGAGACCGTTCCCGGGGATGCCCATGTTCTGCAGGAACACCTGGAACTCGTCCTGGCTCTTCCCAGTCGGTTGGCCCGCCAGGCCGTAGCCGCGGATTTCCATGTCGGCCTCGTCGATGGCCCTGGCATTCTCCAGGAGTTGTGCGAACGATTCCGGGACGGACAGTCCCAGTTCATCGTAAATGTCCTCGCGGTAGTGGAAGTCCGAGACGTAGTAGCCGTGCGGGACTTGGTGAATGGTCCCGTCGCTCTCCTCGAACGGCCTGACTGTCAAGTCGCCGGCGACCTCCGTGATCGCATCGACCGCTTCCGTGGTCGGGCTCAGCTGGTCGTTCGCCCACAGATCGGCCACCTGGTCGAATGTGGACGTGTTGATGTCCGGCGGGTTGCCCGCCTGGATGAGTGTCGCGAGCCGTCCCTCCTGCTGGCCGGACATCCCGGAGTACTCGATCTCGACCCCGATCCCGGTATCGTCGGTGAAGGAGGGTATGAGCTCCTCCTCCCAGAACGCCTGCCAGGCGTCGTTGTTGTAGTCGGTGAGGAAGTGGACGTCAGGTAGCGACGCCGGGTCCTGCGTGGCCGTCGGTGTGGCCCCGCCATCTCCGCCGTCTCCGCCATCGCCACCGTCGCCGCCGTCGCCGTCACCGCCATCGCCACCGAGGCATCCCGCCATGCCGGCTGCGATGCCTGCACCCGTTCCTTGCAATATTCGCCGTCTGGATAGGCTTCTCCCTGTCATCTGTACTCAAACCACGTGGTACAAACGTTTCACCGTGTGCCTCACATTTAAACATTCACTTTCGTGTTGCTTCCTGTGCATAACCGCCGGGCGGGAGCGTCCCGCTGGAATATCGGGCTGGAAGACACCACACGCCGACCTCATGTCGATCGTCGACAAACGGTGACCCGATCCACATTTGGCCGTCGACGACCGCGCTTGCAGATATGGTCTTCAGAACGTTCGACGGAACGACACCCACGGTCCACGACTCGGCGTACGTCGACGACCAGGCAGTGGTCATCGGAGATGTGGTCGTCGACAAACACGCCAGTGTCTGGCCCAACGCGACGCTCCGTGGTGACGATGGGACCGTGCGGGTCGGTGCCGAGTCGAGCATCCAAGACAACGCTGTGCTGCACGAAGGCCCGGAGGTTGGCCAACGGGTCACCGTCGGACACAGTGCTATCGTACACGGCTGCGATGTCGGGGATGAAACGTTAGTCGGAATGAACGCGACCGTGCTCACGGGGGCCGAGATCGGCGAGCGGTGTATCGTCGCGGCCGGGGCAGTCGTTCGAGAAGGCGAGACAGTCCCACCGGACACGCTCGTCGGTGGCGTGCCGGCGACACCGATCAAAGATCTCTCGACAGTCGACCGCCGCGACGGCGACGGAGTGAGCTACTATTCACGACTGGCTCGGAAACACCGCGAGACGTCACGCGTTGTCGATCGAACTGCCCTCGAGTGACAGCGGATCGCACCTCCCTTTTTGGTGTCCCTCCGCCACTGAGGAGTCATGACCTGGGTCGACCTCACACAGCCGTTTCACGCCGACATGCCACACTCGTCCGGCCGACAGTCTCCGACCGTCGAGACACTCTCCGATGTCGAGACCGATGGGGTGAACGTCCAGTGGTACGGCGCACCGACACACGTCGGGACGCACGTCGACGCCCCGCGTCACTTCGTCCCGGGGGGCGACACCATCGACGAGATGCCAGTGGATCAGTTCACCGGGCCCGGCGTCGTTCTCGACCTGGAACTGGACGAACCTCGTGAGATCTCGCTCGCATCAGTCGAAGCTGCCGCGGAGGCCGCTGGCGGCGTCCAGGCCGGCGATATCGTACTGGTGCGCACCGGGTGGGGCGAACATTTCGATGACCACCAGACGTATCGGCGGTATCCATGGCTGGGAGCGTCGGTCGCCGACTGGCTGGTCGACCGTGAGATCAGACTCCTGGCCGTCGATTCGATCAGTCCCGATCGGCCGCGGGCGATGCGACCCGACGACTGGGACGACTATCCACTCCACCGGACACTCCTCCCGGCAGGCATTCCGATCGCCGAGCACCTGTACCTCGAAAAGGTTGCCGGCGAGCGGCTCGAGGTCTTCGGGTTTCCGCTGAAACTTCGGGACGGGGATGGGGCGCCTGCCCGGTTCGTCGGCCGGATCCAGTAACTGGAGTCTGCGTTGTGCGCGCATGCGCAGAACCAAGGCAGCCGATTGGGTGATCGAGGACCCAAAATAGGCGGCTGACTCCAGCACCGACGCTGTCTCAGATCAATTCGCGGGCGATCGTCCGCTGCTGGATCTCGTCGGTCCCTTCGAAGATGCGCAGCACCCGGGCCGATCGGTACTGGCGCTCGATCGGCTGGTCTTTCATAAAGCCGGCGCCACCGTAGACCTGCATGGCGATGTCGTCGGCGTCGTTGTGCAACTGTGCGCCGCGGAGTTTGGCCATCGATTCCTCCTTGCGGGCCCGCTCGCCGTTTTTGATCTTCCAGGCCGCGTAGCGGTAGAGCTGACGGGTCTGTTCGATGTCGGTCGCGAGGTTCGCGAGCTGGAACGAAATGCCCTGCCGGTGGCCGATCGGCTTCCCGAAGGTCTCCCGGTCGCGGGCGTACTCAACTGCAATGTCGAGCAGGTACTGGGCGCTGCCGACCGCGTTGGCGGCGATGTTCAGCCGGCCGCCACCGATCCAGCTCATCGCGAGCGGCTGGCACACCGGTGCCATAACTATGAAGTTGCTGGTGGAGGGCCGGGATACCGAGACGGCGAGCGCGGGTGGGCGTGGCGTCGACGACCTCCGGTGGCACAAACCGGTACGACCGGGTGACGTGCTCTCTGTCCGCGCGGAGACCGTCGAGAAACGTCCAGCCAGTGAAATTCCTGGCATCGGGCACGTCCACCACGATATCACGGGCTTCGACCAGCACGGCGAGCCGGCGATCACGTGGACTGCGCTGGGAATGGTGGAGATGCGCGACTCGTGCTGAAACGGGACGCCGCGCTGGCGGTCCAACGCCGCCAGGACGACACGGAGGCGCCGTCGTCGCTGCACCGCCCAGCGTGAGTTGGCAAGAGCTAAGGGGCCAGCTGGCGCATTTTCCACACATGTCTAACGGCACAGCGGCAGTGATAGGCGGCGGCGTGATGGGAAGTGGAATCGCACAGGTCCTCGCCCGAGCCGAGTACGACGTGACAGTCCGCGAGATCAACGAGGAACTCGCCGAGGAGGCTCGCGAGCAGCTCGTGTCGGGGAACTACGGCCTCGACGACGCGCTCGAAGGGGGCTACCTCAGCGAGGCCGAGTACGAGGAGACACTGGACCGGGTGTCGTTCACGACCGACCTCGAGGAGGCAGTCGATGGCGCCGACTTCATCATGGAGGCCGTCACCGAAGACCTTGCGATCAAGGGCAGCGTCTTCCGCGATGTGGACGCAGTGACTGACGACCAGCCCGTCTACTCGAATACGAGCGGGTTCTCCGTCACGTCGATGGCAAACGCCCTGAACGACCCGTCCCGCATGGCGGTTACACACTTCTTCAATCCAGTGCCGATCATGTCACTCGTCGAGATTGTCCGGGCCGACGAGACGGCTGCAGAGGTCGTCGAGCTCGCCGAGGAGATCGTCGACGACCTCGGCAAGACTGGCATCGTCATCGAGGACGCACCCGGCGAGTACGGCTTCGTGGCGAACCGCATTTTCGGGGCGATGCGCCAGGAGGCCCAGCGCGTGGTCGAAGAGGACATCGCGACGCCCGAGCAGGTCGACACCGCCATGGAAGAGGGCTACAACTGGCCCGTTGGCCCCTTCTCCCTCGCCGGCATCGGCGAAGAGTGGTAGGACGGGCAGTCTGCTGTGTTGCCGACTCGGTTTTCCGCAGTGCGTCGACCCACAGCGTCGAGTGCCGCGCGGCCAGAACAGCCCGAGTACGAGCGCGTGTCAGGGCGGCCGAATCCGTTCTGAGACCCAGCCGGTCGCCCCGTTCGGCCGCGGCCCCTCTTTCTCTGGGATTTGCACAGCGCCGGTCCCGTCGATGGCCCGGACCACCACCTCGTGTTGCTCGCTGGCCTGGTATCGGTGACGCCACTGCCGCCAGACGTCGTCGCCGGGGAGTGGCTCGGAGAGCTCGGCCTCGGTCCAGGTCTGTCCGCCGTCGGCAGACACCTCCACGGTGTCGATGCCGCGAGTCCCGGCGTACGCATGACCGGCCACCTCGACGACACCACCGTCCAGATGATTCGTCTGCCAGAGTTTGGCGACGGTCTCGACCGGGCCGGTCCCGTTCCAGCCACGTTGCTCCCAGTAGCCCTCCGCCGGACGATCCAGAACCTCGATTTCGGTGAGCCACTTCACGTTGATCTCCCCCCAGTGGCCGGGCACCAGTGCTCGAACCGGGGCGCCGTGACGGCGCGGCAGTGGGCGACCGTTCATCTCGTAGGCCAACATCCCGGGCCAGAGCGCCTCGATCGGGAACTCGTTGTAGTAGTTGTCGGCGGCCCTGAGCATGACGAACTCGCCCTGCGGGGAGACCTGCTCCAAAATCGCGTCGGCCGGGACTCCCGTCCAGAGGGCGTTGTCCATCTTCCGGCCGTTGAGATAGTCGCCGACACAGCGGAGCGTGACGAAGCGGTCCTCGCGGCCCATCGCCTGGAGGTCCGCGAAGGTGTACTCGCGCTCGGTGTCGACTGCACCCGTCACCGACAGCGTCCAGCCCTCGCGCTCCACCTCCGGGTTGATGTTGTTGATGTCCACCTCGTAGAAGTCCGTGCTGACGAGTGGCTCGAGCCCCTCCACGTCGAGTGACTGCTCGCGGGCCTGCGTCAGCGCGTCCGTAACGGCCGGGCGAGCGTCCTCGGGGATATCGACACCGGAGGACGTGGGTTCGGAGCCGGTTCCCCGAACCAGCACCGAGAGCGTCCCGATTCCCACGGCGGCCGCCACTGCGCCGAGCACGCTCCGTCTGGCACTGTGGTCGACGGTCACATCGCGGCCCGGACCGAGCCACGTGCCGACGAGAACGAGGCCGGCACCAAATCCGGCGCCGATACCCGAAGCGGGCGCCCCGGTGACGGCGAGGGCCGTCAATCCAGGGAGCACCGCCCCGAGTATCAGTGCGAGCAGATCCTGGTCCTGGTGGAGGGCGATCAGGGCAGGGAGCGCGGTCACGCCAAGCACAGCGCCAGCCAGCAATATCGCCATCAGAAAGGCGAGCTGGTGGCCCACATCCCCGAGCGTCGTGATAGCCCACCCGACGATCGCGTCCGGGGTGTAGGCGACGACGAGAGCGTCGAATGGTGTCACGACAAATGCTGGACGCCGGCCGGTGAGGAGATACGAACCGGCGACACCTGCGAGTCCCGCTGCAAATGCGACCCCCACCCGAGGGAGCCACTCCCGAAGAATGTCGGTGCGTGTCACTACCTCACGTGGGGGCTCGTGGGCCAAGAACCCTTCGTAGACCGGAAAGCGATCCGACCCACCGAAGGTCAACCCGTCGGAGCGGGTTCGGACCACTGCACCCCTGTATGATGCGGGTCACTCCCACAAACGGTGCCGGGGCCGCAGACGACGCTGTCCTGCTCGTGCAGCGACCGACTCCCGTCACGCGTACGGCCCGAACTCTTCGCCGCGGAGAGCAAACAGTACAGTTCCGAGGAGGCCGACCGCGGTGGCGGCCGTGAAGGCGAGGCCCGGATCGATGCCGTAGAGCCACCCGCCGACGACCCCGCTGGGGATGACGAGTGTGTTGCGCACGAGGTAGTAACTCCCGGTCACCCGGCCGCCAGCGTCACGCTCGGCCGGCCCCACGATGAGTGCCTTGTGTGCGGGGAGCCCCGCAAAGCGAAGCCCCGAGAACGCAAAGATGACAGCGACGATCAACGGATCCTGCGGCGCGCTGATGAAGACCAACGGAAAGACCGCGTAGACGGCGAAGCCGAGTGCCACGACTGGCTTCAGTCCGGTCCGTTCGGCGAGTTTCGAGACCGGGAGCATCGAGAGGAGGGCGACGACCATCTCGATCGAAAGCAGGAGCCCGAAAAAAGCCCCCGGGGAGAGGTAGACCCCGAACAGCGTCACATCGAGCCGCCAGACGTCCGTGATCACGAGGATGACGAAGGCGTAAATCATGCCGTTGCCGATCCGGACGAGCGTGTCGCCGAGCAACAGCGGTCGGAGTGGCGACGGCAGCGAGCGCAGGTCGGCGGCGATTTCCGAGACGCCCTCGAACCGTTTCCCGACGGTGTCCTCACTCGCATCGTACAGGAAGTGCTGGGCGGCCGTCCCGACGACCGCGACGACGACGGCGATCAGGAGGATGATCTGAAAACCGCCCACGAAGGAAGCAGCCACGATGAGGATCCCCGTCGCCAGGAGCGGCCCGAGGAGGAAGCCGGCCCGGCGGAACGTCTCGGTACTCGCAAAGCCCGCCGCGAGGTGCTGTGGTGAGACGCTCTGCTTGACGACGGCGAAGGTCGCGCCGAGACCGAGTGACTTCCAGGCTTGGGTCAGGACGAGCCCCACGAGGATCCACCCCCACGCCGGGATCGAGAGGGGGCCGACCGTGATGGCAAGCGCCGGGGCGACGAACCAGAGGACGAATCCCACGGCGGAGACGAGGCCGAAGGCAGTTAGGGCAAGCCGTGATCCGATTCGGTCCGAGATCGCCCCGCCTGGATAGGGGTAGGCCGCACCGAGCAGGTCGCTGAGGCTCTTGAACACGCCCACGGCGATCGGGCCGGCCCCCAGCAGCCGCATGTACTCCGGCACCCAGCGAGACGTCATCTGGAAAGCGAGCGAGAAGGCCAACATCGCGAGCGACAGGACCAGCACGTCTCGGGGGAGCGCGAGAAACGCCCGGATCTCCGAGCGCGGGTCGGCCCCCGCACCCTCGCTCATGACCGGCACCTTCGACGGACGACACCTAAACTGTCCGGGCCGAGAGCACAGGGTCGGCCGACCGAACCCCTTACCTACGCCGATCGCGTATCGTGACGTGGCAGAGGGAGCCCGGCTCCCGTTCCCCTGTCGGGGAATGAGGAAAGTCCCCCCACCGTCCGAGCGGGCGACCGGGCGCAAGCCCGGGGCGGGAGACCGTCGGCACTGGAACAGACACGACACGTCGCCGCCGGACTGATGACGTGCGCGAACCCCGACCGAGCAAGACCCTGATTGCGGGGTCGATCAAGGGTGGGGGAGTGAACCCACGGAAGGTACGTGACGGCTTTGCCGTTACGTGGTCGGCGGCGGATCGATGGAACGGCGAATCCTCGCCGGTGCAAGTCCGGTCCGGAAGGTAGCCCGGAACGCGCCTGACGGCGCCGGACCGGACGCTCAGCCGAATGCCGGGTCGAAACAGAAGGGGGCTTACTCCCCTCAGCCGTTTGCAACGACCAGCTGTGGCGTCGGGTCACCGTGAAGAACCGCTGGACAGAGTCACCTCCCGGTGACGGGCCACCCGGACAGTGCCATCGAACAGCGAACAGCAGTGCGCGATCGGAGCGGAGGAGCGTCGGTTGCTACGACTGATACCCGGCCCGCCCGTGGCGACGCCAGTCCCACTCTCAGGCGATCGTGATCCCGTGCGCCTCGCGGGCGTGCTCGAGCAGGTCGGCTGTCGAATCGAACGATTCTCCGCAACTACAGACGTGATACCGGTTTGCATCCCGGCTGGTCGCCATGGACGATCATTGGGGCCGATCTATAATAATTGTTGATGTTCATTTCGGCAAAGCCACAGGTCCACACAGAATCGACGAGTGGAAACGAGAGACGTGCGCACCATCGAGGTGATGGATATCGAGTTCCTCGGCGGGGCTCGCGAAATCGGCCGGAGTGCCGTGCTGATCGACGATCGGCTCCTGCTGGACTACGGCATGGCCGCGACGAACCCGCCGCGGTATCCAGTCGGGGCCGTCGATCCCGAGGCGGTCGTCGTCAGCCACGGGCACCTCGATCACGCCGGGGCCGTTCCTGCCCTGCTCTCCGGCGATGCCAGGCCGGCCATCCACTGGACGCCGCCGACACGAGACCTCGCGATGGTGCTCGCCGAGGATACCCTCTCGCTCCACGGTGGCACGCCCCAGTGTCCGTTCACCGACACGGACGTACGGCGCGTGACGCAGGTCTCGGACCCCCACGGATACGGGCAGTCATTCGAGGCGGCAGGGTACGAGGTGACGTTCTACAATGCCGGCCACATTCCGGGGAGTGCGCATGTCGTGGTCGACGACGGGAACACGCGACTCCTGTACACCGGAGACTTTCACACCGACGACCAACGACTGGTGGCCGGCTCGACTGACCGCCCGGCCGCGGACGTCGTGATCACCGAGAGCACCTACGCGGATGTCGAACACGATTCGCGGGCGTCGGTGGAACGTCGGTTCGCCGACCACCTCCGCTCGACCGTCTGGCAGGGCGGCACCGCAGTGGTCCCCGCGTTCGCCATCGGCCGGACCCAGGAGGTCATGCTCATTTGTGAGGCCCACGACATCGACTGCTACGTCGACGGGATGGGCACGCGCGTCACTGACCTCGTCCGCCGACACGCTGGCTACCTCCGAGAGCCGGATGCGCTCCGACGGGCGGCGTCGAACGCACGTGTCGTCACGGGCCGCGACGGCCAGCGCGAGCGAATCGCGGCCCAGAATACCGTCGTCATCACGACGAGTGGTATGCTCGGTGGCGGTCCGGTGCAGACCTACGTGCCCGCGATATACGACAATCCGGTCAATCTGATCGCCCTGACGGGCTACCAAGTCCCCGGCACACCGGGACGTGAGCTACTCGACACCGGCAGTGCCGAGTTCGACGGCCGGGTACTGCCCGTCAGTGCCAGGGTCGAGCAGTTCGACTTCTCGGCACACGCTGACCAGCGCGGCCTACAGGAATTCCTCGAGCCATACGACGAGAGTACCGTCCTCGTCGTCCACGGCGACGACTGCGAGCGATTCGCGAACGATCTCCAGTCCAACGGGATGGACGCGAAGGCGCCGGGCATCGGGGAGCGTGTCGAAATCGACTGAACTCTCCGCGACGGTCTCGAGAGTCCAGCAGTCCTCTGTGGTGGAGTGTGGTCGATGGACGCGCCGAGCCAGTGCCACTCCGCCCGACGGTTTCTCGAGTCATCGCTGCACATCGAAGTCCGTCCCGCGGCGAGCACATCACGCATCTCGAGAGCCAACGAGTGGGCCATTTCAGCGAGTTGAGCTTCGTCATTCGCCGTCGACAGACACAGTCGATCGCCGCCGTCGCATGATAGCCCCCGCTCTCGGACAGCGGGAACAATACTTTACGACCGGCTGCGGAGACACCCGGTATGGAACGTCTCCGGGCAGTTGGCGCTATCGTCACCGCCCTCGGACTCGTCGCCTACATCGCCGGAGTGACGGTCGCCTACACCGGCCGGGCCTTCTCGGTAACCGCCGTGATGGTCGGGTTAACCCTCCTGGCGATCGGAGGGTCCGAATGATCCGGACCGTCTGCTATGGCACCGACGGCATCGAGGAAATCGACGCCGGTGGCGTTGAGGCACTCCGTGAGGCTCGCGACGCCGCCGCGACGACCTGGGTCCAGGTTTCCGAAGCGGCCGACGATGAACTAGACGTGATCGCCGAGGCATTCGGCCTCCACGCGTTGACGATCGAAGACGTCAAACACAACGTCCGTCCGAAGACGGAGACGTTCGACGAGTACACGTTCGTGCTCCTGAAAGACGCCGAACTCCGGCGCGGTGAACAGGTCTTCGAAGAGGAGGTGGCCGACGAGGCCGTTGGAATCTACATCGGTGACGGGTGGCTCGTGACCCTCGCGACGGCGCCGATCCCGGCTGTCGACGCCGTCTGGGAGGCGGTCACCCGAGAAGACCGGCGGTTGCTCGGGCGTGGCGCAGACTTCACCGCGTACCGAATCGTCGACGCGCTCGTCGACGAGTACTTCGAGATCCTTGACCAGATCGAGACCGATATCGAGCGCATGGAGGAGGGCGTCCTCGAGTCGACCGAACTCGAAACCTTGGAGAGCATCAACGGCGTTCGCCGGGACCTGTTGGCCTTCCGCAAGATCGCGTGGCCGTCGCGCGAGGCCGTGAACGTCCTCGCCCGTGGTGATCCCGACTATGTCGCCGAGGAGACCGAGAAGTACTTCCGGGACGTGTCGGATCACCTCTTCCAGGTGGTGGACCTGATCGAGACGTACCGCGATCTCACCACCGGTACGCGAGACATCTACCTGAACACCCTCTCGCAGTCCACGAACGAGGTCATGAAGGCTCTGACCGTGGTCGCGACCATCTTCATTCCGCTCACGTTCGTCGTCGGCGTCTACGGGATGAACTTCGCGCTTTCCGAGGACGCTCCGCTGAACATGCCGGAACTCGAGTGGGCGTACGCCTACCCGGCCGTGATGCTCGGCATGGGACTCGTGGTCGCGATCATGCTGGTCTACTTCCGACACCGGGAGTGGTTGTAGCCGTCGCCGACCCAGCAGGCATTCAGAATCGAACCCGTCACCGGCGATTCAGGTGGTGGCTCGTCGCGTGCGTCCTGCGCAATCCAAACGCGGGATGCTTCGTTTCCACCGAGGCCGCCCCCAGGACCTGACTCCCAGCTCCCGGAGGAAGTCAAATATTTCCGCTCCCTGCCCATCGGACCAGCCAGACAGCCGTGGTGGCAGAGCAGTTCGTGGATCTGGTCGGGCCGAACCCGGTGGTCCACGGCCTCGTCGGCGGCGTGGTCATCGCGACGCTCAACCTCCTGGGGGCGTCACTCGTCCTCGTCTGGCGAAAGCCGGGCGAACGGGCACTGGACGCGGCGCTCGGATTCGCGGCTGGCGTGATGCTGGCAGCGAGTTTCACGAGTCTGATCCTCCCCGGTATCGATGCCACCCCCGGCGGGAGCCCGCTTCCGGTCCTTGCCGGGATCCTCGTCGGAGCCCTCTTCCTCGATCGGGCTGACGTGCTCGTCCCCCACGTCCACTACCTCCTCACGGGCTCCCGGCGGACCGACGCGGCGAATCCCAGTGATCGGCTACCGGTCTCCGAAGAACGCCTCGCCTCGCTCGTCCTGTTCGTCCTCGCGATTACGCTCCACAACATGCCCGAAGGCCTGTCGGTGGGAGTGGCCTTCGGCTCCGGCGACGTCGCCAACGGAATCTCGATCATGATCGCCATCGGACTCCAGAACGTGCCAGAGGGACTCGCCGTCTCCGTCGCAGCCATCAATGCTGGCCTCGACCGGCGGCTGTACGCCGCCGTTGCCGGACTCCGAGCGGGTATCGTCGAAATTCCACTCGCCGTATTGGGTGCCTACGCTGTGGCGGCGGTCGCGGGCCTCCTGCCCTACGCCATGGGCTTTGCAGCCGGCGCCATGCTGTTCGTCATCAGCGACGAGATCGTGCCAGAGACCCACCGACACGGGAACGAGCGACTGGCGACTCTCGGCCTGATGGCTGGCGTGATCGTGATGCTCTTCCTCGACGTGTCACTGGCGGCGTGACGAGCGTGCTGACATCGTCTGACGGCCCACGGCGATGTCGCACAGGACCCGACCCACAGCCCGTGGCCGTCAAAACCGGCATTATTTGCCTGGTCCGGCTCGGCCGACCGGCGACCAACTGCCCCCGCACGCCGGGTCCGGGCATCCATCCCTCGGCCTCGCGACCCCTGACGATGCACGTATCGCCCGTCGCGAGCACGATGCACCGGCCGTGGGCCCCGGCAATGGGTTGGCGAGGCGCAGTCGGGCGCTCGGGTGCCGTCAGAGATACGTGCACGCGTTGCCGGTAGACGGGAGTGCTGGTAGCGTTTACAGGTGGGCGCGGCCTTATGTGCGGGGACACTGTACGGATGACAGATGACAGCCGAGATCGTGGCCGCCACCGACCTGGCGGCTGCGCGACGACGTCGACAGGTGGAGGACCGACTGAGATGAGCGACGCATCGACCGACGGTGCCGAGAGAACCCGAGACGACCACCTGGCAGACCTCGACGACGGGTGTGGGTGTGCGGAGGTCTGGGAACACCTCTCCGAGCTG
Organism: uncultured Halobacteriales archaeon; assembly: GCA_964383875.1. Taxonomy (GTDB): domain Archaea; phylum Halobacteriota; class Halobacteria; order Halobacteriales; family Haloarculaceae; genus CAYLJD01. Next base: position 3,851 of record CAYLJD010000043.1, on the reverse strand, counting down.
CGCGAGGCCGACGACTGAGTGGACGGGGGGCTTTTGGTGCTACCACGCCAACCGATGGGCAATGAGTGAGCAGGGGGACGGGCCCTCCCCGCGCGTCGACCGGGAATCGCCGATCGGCGAGCCGGTGATCAGGGGCGATCCATCCCTCACCGGCGAGCGGGCGCGAGAAGCCGTCGAATTCGATCCCGAGGACGCAGACAGCCTCCAGCTCGCTGCGGACACCGTGCGGGCCTTTTCGAACAACACAGCCGGGGCGGCGGACAACGTGTTCATGCTGCGGGGGGCTGCGGCCTGTGCGGCACTCGTCCGTGGGACCGGATCCTACAAGGCTGCGGCGGAGCGAGCCGGCGACGGCGTCACCGTCTCGTTCATTCGAAAGTGGTCCCGCGTCCACGACCTACCGCGGTCGATCCGCCGCCACGTCGCCAAAGGTGAGATCGCACCCACCGCTGCGAAGCACATCGCACGCGTCTCGGGGACCGCGCGGCTCCACCTCGCGTGGGCTGTCCTCGATCACGAGATGACCGTCCGGCAGGTGCGTTCCGTCGCGAGTGTCGTCAGCGATGGCGTGGACGTCGAGACCGCGCTCGGCCGACAGGGTATTACCCTCGGGGAGCTGGCGATCCGCCTGCCGCCCGACCAGTACTGCGAGCTCCGTCGACAGGCCTCGCTCGCCGATCGGGAGCCGGGAGCGCTGGTCGCCGCGGCGCTCGACGGTCATCTGGATGACGAGGGACCGTAAGGTCTTAGCCCGCGACTCCCGAGAGTCCGGTCCAGGGCCGGTAGCTCAGTTAGGGAGAGCGTCTGGCTTTTAGCGCAGTCATCGCGGGTGAGTGCGGAAGAGACCAGACGGTCGGGGGTTCAAATCCCTCCCGGCCCGTGTTCGCCAGCAGATTCAGTTGCCACGGAATTTTGTGGTGAATCTGAACACTTTAGCGGTCGTAGCTGTTACTATATTTATACTAAGAGGAATGTAAATAGCCAAACTTGAGTCGAAAATGGAATTGCTCGACAGTGACTGAAATTCGATCACGTTCGAGGTCTCTTTATAGCCATTCTGTCAATCAGACAGAATAGTAATCCTGACCGACACTCTTGACGAGTCCAACTCGGTGAGAGACTCACCATCTGGGAGGCCCTTCGGTAATGAGTGTGATCACCATTATTACTTTGAGGACCCACATTCTTCGAATGGAGTTCACGTATACAGAAGAACAACACGACCTGCTCAGCATCACCAGCAGAATCGTCGAGGAAGAGATATCCCCCGTCGCACAGGAACTCTACTGGTCGAACGAGTACCCTGAGGCACTCTTCGAATCGTTGGGGTCAGAGAAGATTCCTGGCGTGACGATACCGAAGGACTATGGGGGGCTTGGCTACGGTCCAGTGGAGTACGCACTCGTCTCAATTGAGCTTGGCGCAGCACTCATGCCGCTGGCTAGTGCTCTGAGTGTCCACGGGCGGGCCGCGAATCTCATTGCCAGATATGGCAGCGATCTGCAGAAGGAGCGCTACCTCGCCGACATGGCCACGTTCCAAACGGTCGGGTCCCATGGTGTCACTGAAGAGCACGCTGGGAACGACACGAGCCAGATCGAGACGACAGCAGCTAGAAATGGTGAGACATGGGTGGTGAACGGGCACAAACAGTGGGTCACGAACTTCAAAAACGCCGACATCATGACACTGTTCGCGCAGACGCAATTGGAAGATGGGACGATGAATGGCGTCACGATATTTCTGGTGCCAACGGAGGAACTCACCCTCGAGAAACAATGGAACACGTTGGGATTACACGGGGTCCAACCCTGTAAAGTGCTCATTGAGGATGTTGAGGTGTCTGACGAGGATATCGTAGGGGAGATCGGAGCGGGACTGTCTCATCTCTCGACGCTGTATACAGGTGCGATTAGCTACGCTGCAAGAGGTGTTGGGATCGCCCAGGCTGCACTTGAAGACTCGATCGAATATTCGACGCAGCGTGAGCAATTCGATCAACGAATCGGTGAGTTTCAGGGGATTCGGTGGAAGCTCGCCGACATGGCCATTCGGACCACGGCCGCTCGACTCCTGACCCTCCAAGCAGCAGAAGCCGTCGCCGCGGAAACCCCCGGTCACGCCACGCAAGTCAGCATGGCCAAGGTATACGCTGGTGAAGCGGCCTGTGAAAATGCTGCCGAAGCGATGCAAATTCACGGGGGCGTTGGATATACTGATGAATATACGCCAACACGGTATCTGAAAGATGCGCGACTGCTCGGTATCGGTGGCGGGGCAAACGAGGTCCACCGTAACAAGATTGCGTCTGGCCTCCTCGATACGTAAGAGGGCCAATTACCAGCAGACGATGGAAGTGATGGGCTCGCGGTTGTCGGATGTTGATCCAAAAGCCGTGCGAAATTGAGAGCGCCACGACGTTTTTCGTCATTGTTCGACCTGTCAACCGCCGGCCCGTGTTCGATCGAATTGCCTTACTTGAGGCCCTCCCCCTGGTAGCTCCCATCGTAGGACCCATCGTGGGCCGCCGCGGCGAGGACGAACTGCCCGATCCGGGCGCCGTGTTCGATCTCGATCGGATGGAATACCGCCAGTAACCCCTCGCCGCGTCCCTCGTAGCCGGCGTCCCAAACCGCCGTGTCGAGCGTACACGAGTTTCGAAGCAGCGAGGAGCGGGGGAGGAGAAAGCCGACGTGGTCCTCGGGAACCCGGATCCGGTCACCGTAGCCCACCACGTATCCGCCGGGGTCCAGCGTGTAGACGCCGTCCGCATCCGGATCGAGTTCGCGTCGATCGCCGACAGTCTTTCCCGCGCGGCCGATCCGGCCCGCAGCCACCTGCTCGTAGACGGAATCGACGGTGATGTCGACCCCGTTCGGCTGGACCTGCGACGCCTGCACGTCACCGAGGTGCTCCGCCACGAATCGCCCGCTTCTGAACATGTCTCTCTACCCAGCCAGCACGCACAAAACGGTGCCGACCAACGGAGACACGAGCGGGCATCTGGCCGGAGGTGCCGTGAACGCCGAGACGGGCTGTCTCGTGGCGATATCCGCCACAACACACACCATTTATGTCCGCGGGCGGCCCATTTCGGGACGAGATGGGACACACGCTCACGGAAAAAATCCTCGACGACCACCTCGTCGAAGGCGATCTCGAAACCGGCGAGGAGATCGGGATCGAGATCGACCAGGTACTCACGCAGGACACGACGGGAACGCTCGTCTGGCTCCAGTTCGAAGCCCTCGGACTGGACGAGGTCCAGAACGAACTCGCCGCGCAGTACTGCGACCACCAGACCTACCAGTTCGACTTCAAGAATACCGACGACCACCGCTTCTTGCGCTCCGCGGCCGGGAGTTTCGGCGCGTACTTCTCCCGACCGGGCAACGGCATCTGCCACAACGTCCACAAGGAGAACTTCGCGGCCCCCGGCAAGACGCTGCTGGGGTCAGACTCGCACACCCCGACGCCGGGCGGCCTCGGCCAGCTCGCCATCGGCTCCGGGGGGCTCGACGTCGCCGTCGCGATGGGCGGCGGCGCGTACTACATCGACATGCCCGAGATCGTGGAAGTTCGCCTCGAGGGGGAACTCCCGGCGTGGGCGACCGCCAAGGACGTCATCCTCGAGATGCTGCGCCGGCTCTCGGTCAAGGGTGGCGTCGGCAAGATCTTCGAGTACACCGGTCCCGGCGTCGAGACCCTCTCCGTGCCCGAGCGGACGACGATCACGAACATGGGGACGGAGCTCGGTGCCACGTCGTCGATCTTCCCGACCGACGAGCTCACGAAAGACTGGCTGGAACGCGTCGGCCGACCCGAGGAGTTCGAGGTCCTCGAACCCGACG
>CAYLJD010000042.1:0-19021 GCA_964383875.1 uncultured Halobacteriales archaeon | reverse complement strand
ACAACGCGGCAAAGAATATTGGACTACGCTATCTCCGCCGTAACCAAACTGGGGACGGCGGAGGCGCACCCGTAGGCGTGCGCTTGAATCGCGGGACGTTGAACGCGAACGGAGCGTATGAACCTCCTGCCGATGTTTCCGGCCAGAGCGGGAGTCCACGCGAAAGCCCCACCCGCAACGAAGCGAGGTTGTCAAACCGAGCGAAGTAGGGTGGGGTAGTTTACTCGACGAGGACTTCGACCGGCTCGTCGCCCTCGACGTCGATGGCTTCGTCGTCGCTCCCGCGTTCGTGCCAGAGCAAAGCGCCGGCCACGCCGAGAAGGACCCACGACCGCCAGTTGGCCAGGTTCAGCGAGTAGCCGATGCCGAAGGGCTTCTTCACGAGCATGCCCTCGCCCGGCTGCCAGTACGCCGCGAGCACCCGACGGAGGCTCGGCCGCTCGAAGTTGTAGGGAATACCGAGGAGTTCGCCGGTTGGAGGTTTGTCTGCCATGACCGAACATTGGGCACGCCCAGTTAAGTCGATTCCCCTTCTGCGGCTACTGGTACCGGCCACGCCCTTCGATCTCGTCGAGCCGGTCGAGGACGGCCGGCTCACCGGCCTCGCGATAGGCCGTTGCAGCCACCGTGGCCAGTGCCTCGCCATCGTCGCTCGTTCCCACGAGGCTCTGTCGCAGCACGTGAAGGTCCATGGCGTGGTCCTCGGGGTCGTGGGACGTGTACCCCAGTCCGAAGTCGATCAGGACGAGGCGATCGGGCCCGACCCGGACGTTTCGGGTCGTAGGATCGCCGTGGACAATACCGGCCGCGTGCATCGTCGCGAGGTGGCGGGCGAGGGTGTCGACTCGCTCGACCGACAGCGCGTCACGGAGATCAGCCTCGCCGACGCGTTCGACCACGAGTCGTCCCTCGTGGGGATCCACGTCGTGGATGACGGGGGTCTGCACCCCCTCGCGCCGGACCTGGCTCAGGAGGCGAGCCTCGACCCGTGTTCGCGTGGCTCGGAGGCGCTCGTCGAGTGTCGGGTGGCGATACGACCGGGGCTGCCGTTCCTTCCGGACGGTCTCGGCTCCGATCGAGACGGTCGCCTCGGCACCCTGCCGCGTCGAACCATCGGTCGGCGGCGACCCGGTGGTGGCGTCGCGCCACGTGACTGGCACCGCGTCCGGCCGAAAGTTCGCGTCGATCGCCGAATCCGCGATGGCGAGCGTGTCGCCGGCCGCGTACATCGTCGCGCCGAGGATGGCGATCATGCCGGCATTGTCGCGGAGGAACCGACCTTCGGGGATGTACAGTTCGGCACCCCGGCCCTCGCACATGTCGCCGAGCATCCCCTGGAGGCGCTCGTTCTGGGCGACGCCCCCGCCGCCGACCACCTCGTCTCGACCGGTCAGTGCCAGGGCCCGCTCCGTCACTTCCGTCAGCATGGCGAAGACGGTCTCCTCGAGCCCGCGGCAGACGTCTGCGACCGGCACTCCGTCGTCGACTGCCGCTTTCGCGGCACTTGTGATGCCGGCAAACGAGAAGTCCATGCCCTTCACCACGTAGGGCAGCTCGACAAACTCCCCCTCCGTGGCGGCCGCTTCGACCTGTGGCCCACCGGGGTGGGACCACCCGAGGTGTCTGGCGAACTTGTCGATCGCGTTGCCGACGCCGACATCCATCGTCTCGCCGACGACGCGGTACCGGCCGTTCCGGAAGGCCAGGACGTGGGCGTTGGCGCCGCTGGCGTTCAGACAGATCGGGTCTGCGAACCCGGAGCGGTGGCGGCCCACCTCCAGGTGCGCGACCATGTGATTGACGCCGACGAGGGGTACGTCGAGCCGCTGGGCGAGGCTGCGGGCGCTGGTGGCAGCAATCCGGAGACAGGGACCGAGTCCGGGACCGCGCGAGAAGGCGACCGCGTCGATCGGCTGTTCTTTCGATGCTCCCTCGCGCGCCGTTGCCAGGGCCTGTTCGACGACGGTCGGCAGGTGCTCGGCCATGTGTTCGGCCGCCTCGCGTGGGTGGATCCCACCGCTCTCGGGTTCGTAGGCGACCGTCTCGATGGCGACCTCGTCGGTCGTGCTGTCGTAGACGGCGGCGCTGGCTGCCCAGGCCGTCCCTTCGATCCCGAGGACGCGGACGTCGCCGTCGGCCATGTGATTGCCATGTGTCGACGGGCCAGCGGAAAGACGACTTCGGTCCGGGGCGTCCACCGGCGCGGTGTCTCCACGGAGACGGGCCACGGAGGACCGCAATACGGATGCCGGGCGCCCCTGACGGATCGGCCATGGACGAATCCATCTCGCTCGACGGGCGGACGCTCGTCGGCGTCGCGAACGAGGGCGGGGACGTCGACGGCGACACGCGCTTTCACTTCCAGCAGGACGGCGATCGGATCGCGGCGCGCTACGCAGGGGGCGATATCGTCGACGGGTATCTGGTCGGGACGCTCGACGGCCATCGGTGGGACATCCGGTACGTGCAGCTCACGGCGGACGGCGAGACGGCCTCCGGCCACTCGGTCGGGGACGTGGAACTCACTGCGGACGGCCGGGTTCGCGTCGAGGACGAGTGGGTGTGGGAATCGAAAGACGGTGGTGGGACGTCAGTCCTCGAAGAAGTCGACTAACGCACGGCCCGGCTGGCGCTCAATCCCACTCGGTGTAGCCACACCGCCCGCAGTGGCGCCGGTCCCCGTGATCCGCCAGGAACGCGTCCTCGCACTCAGGGCACGATTCCCGTTCGGGCTCGCCATCCTCCCCGTAGATCTCGTATCGAGCCATTCACTCCGCCTCCGCCTCGTCGTCACTCTGAGCGTCCGCGTCATCGGCTTCCGCAGCGTCGGTGTCTTCGTCGTCCGTGTCTTCGTCAGACGAGTCGACTTCCTCGTCATCGGCCTCCTCGGCGACCTCCTCGCTTTCGTCGTCGCCAGATTCCTCCACAGCACTCTCGACTTCCTCGTCTTCGTCATCGGCTGCCTCGTCACTCGCCTCGGTGTCGTCGGCTGTCTCCTCGTCACCCTCCGCTGCGTCGTCGGCGTCCGCGGGGACGGCCTCGATCCCGCTCCCGTCACTCTCGATCTTGTTCCGCTGGAGCATGTAGTCCTGTTCGACCTCCAGGGCGTGTTCGGGCGTCTCGTAGACCGTGGCAGAGCCGACCGTCGTCCGCATGCCGAACTTCGTGTCCAGCTTCTGGACGACCACCTCCGCGGCGTCCTTGTTGAGCATCGCCGCCAGACTGTCGCGAACGGACAGCCGGGAGGGGGTCGCCTCCTCGTGCGTGACCTCGAACCGGACGTCCGTCCGGTGTAGCATCGGGTTCTCCGTTTCCTCGATCACGTCGATATCCATGGTGCTTCTAGTGTCCCCGTGAGCCGCCTAAAAGGATTTCGAGACGGCCGTGTGCGGCCGCACAGCCGGTTTTCGCTGCCAATCGGGAGCGGCGGGTCCCGCCACGTATTTCCCCGTGCCGGGCCCCGTTACCACATGCGCAATCTCACGATCGGCCGCGTCTGGGGCATTCCGATCCGACTCAACATCTCCCTGATCGTCTTCGCGCCGATCCTCGTCTGGCTGCTCGGGAGTGGCGTCCAGATCGGCCTCTACACTGACCTCATCAACGGACTGTGGCCTGGCTCACTCGATCCCGAAACCTTCGAAGTCGGCGTCCGTTCCTGGACACTTGGTATCCTCGCGGCGGTCGGGCTGTTTGTCAGTGTCGCGATTCACGAACTCGGCCACTCGTGGATGGCGATGCGGTACGGCATTGAGGTGAAGTCGATCACGCTCTGGCTGCTCGGCGGGCTTGCCAGCTTCGCCGAGATGCCGCGCGAATGGGAACGCGAACTGTGGATCGCGCTCGCGGGGCCGGTGACCAGCCTGGGCCTCGTCGTGGTCTTCGCCGCGGCACTCCAGGTCGCCCCGGCCTCGATGCCGGTCGTCGTCTTCACGCTCGGGTTCCTGGCCGTCATCAACCTCGTGCTGGCCGCCTTCAACATGCTCCCCGCGTTTCCGATGGACGGCGGCCGGGTTCTCCGCGCGATCCTCGCACGCAACCGACCGTACGCGACCGCGACCAGTATCGCGGCCCGCATCGGCGTGCTGTTCGCCATCCTCTTCGCCGTGATCGGGATTTTTTCGAACCCGATTCTCCTGCTGTTGGCCCTGTTCATCTATCTGGCCGCCACGACCGAATCGAGAACTGTGCTCACGGAGGAGCTCCTCACGGGCATCTCTGTGGGCTCGCTGGCAACGACCGAGTCGGTCGCGGTCGACGACACGGCGGCGGCCCTGCTCGAACGGTTTCTCGCCAGCCGCCGGTCGACGCTCCTCGTCCGCGACGGCGATGAGATCGTCGGGGTCGTGGACGTCAGCTCGCTCCGCGCAGTCGATCCAGCGGACTACGCGTCGACGACCGTCTCGTCGCTGGTCACGACCGACCTCGCGCGCCTCGACGCCACGGGGGCCGCGTTCCCGGCCCTCGTCCAGTTGGACGAATCCGGCGGCGGGGTAGCACTCGTCGAAGACGACGGCCGCGTCGTCGGGGCGATCGCCCGGAGTGACTTCGCCGACGCACTCGAACTCCGCCGCGGCGCGAAGCCCGCCTGATCTTACCGGCCGTCTTCACGTGCCGAGGCGGACTCCCACCCGATCCCAGCACTGTGAACCGATCGACCGTCCGGAGCCATGATCCTGATCTCGATCGGGCTCGAGAGCGGGGCACTCTCGGCCGTCGTTGGGGTCGACCGGGCGAGTTCGAGTGAACGATCGTCGGCGGAGAGGAACGCGTACACGGTGTCACCGGGCGCGAGTGTCTCCGTGAACGCGGCACTGGCGGTGCTTTCGTTGGTCGTCACGGCAATCGTGGCGTTTGCCGGCAGTGGGTCATCCCCCCGCGTTTCGATCGTCAGGTACCGACCGTCGTGGACGTCGACAGACAGTTCGGGATGGAGCCACGCCGTCGCCGGGAGGTCCGCCGCCCAGGCCGGCTGCTGGACACGCTCGGTTCCGAGCCGGACCAGTTCGAAGGCCGCCTGTCGGTCACCCCTGGCCGTGGTCGCCGAGACAGTCAGTTCGTGGACGACGCCTGCCTCGTCGACCACGGCCCGCGCTTCGAACGACTGGACCTCGTCGTATGGCCCGTCCCCGTCGGGGCTGTAGGTATCAGCGACGAGGACTGTTCGACCGCCCTGGGCCGACTCGTTGGCAACGGTGTACGTCCCGGCCTGCAGATACGACTCGATCTCCGCGAAGACTCGTTCGACGGCATAGCCCCGCGGGTGCGTTCGGTAGTCAGTCCCGTTCTCGGTTTCGACGCGGACGGCGTAGACCGAACTGTTCGACCACAGCTCGAGACTCCGCGACCTCTCCCCGACGGTACGGATGCCCGTCAGCTGCAGCGGCGTACCGCCCGGTGTCACGACGATCCGACGGTCGAACTGCTCGGTGCCGAACGAGCTGTTGAGCTGGACGACGGCCCCGTTGTATCGGACTGTCTCCTCGGTTGCGACGACCAGCGCACTCGCGTTCGTGAGCTGTCCCTGGGCGACACCGGGCACGGCAACGGACCTGTCTGGGGTCGCGGTATCGGTTGGTGAGTCCGGCGATGCTGGCGTCGACAGACACCCGGCGAGAAGGACCAGGGCGACGATCCCGACGACCGATGCGCGGCGGTGCATTAGTTATGGATTCCCCGGGCCTCGGGATAACGCTCGTGGTAACTCAAAACCGGCTTTGTGTGACCGACTCCCACGGGCTGGCTCTCTCACCCCTCGGCCGCCGCGGTGCCGACCGACGCCAGCAGGTGCGAGAGATGGAGTCTGTCGCTCGTGCCCACGGCGAGATCGTGGTCGATTTCGCCGGCGAGGCGGTGGACGGCCGCCAAGCGCGCCCCCGAGTACCGAGACCGCGCGACCTCGAGCACGTCCCGAAGTACTTCGTCGCCGCTGTAGCCCTCGTCGATCAGGAGTTCGTCCAGCGTCGACCGGGCGTCGGTGAACTCGCCGGCTTCAGCCTGGGCGAGCATCTCGACGACACGTTCGTCGGCGTCGAGACTCGAGAGCGTCTCGTAGGCGGCGTTCATCGTGATCTCGCCAGCGTCAGTCGCGGTGGTCTGGGCACTCAAAATGGCTTCACGGAGGTTGCCGCCGGCCGCGCCGGCGAGGAACTCGAGACCTTCCGCGTCGGACGGCACGTCCTCGGCGTCGACGATGGTCTCGAGGACAGCAACGATCTCGTCTTGGGTCGGCGCACGGACGGGCACCGGGAAGCCACGGGACCGGATCGGCGCGATCAACGCTGTGGGTTGGCGCGTCGCGAGCACGAACTGCGTCGTCTCGTGGGACTCCTCCATGATCCGTCGGAGCGCCTGCTGGAAGTCCTCGCGCATGGCCTCCGCGTTGTCGAGCAAAATCGTCTTGAATGCGCCACTGGCCGGTTCGTAGCCCGCCAGCTCCCCGAGGACGTGCGCGAGCATCTCCCGTTTGGACCACTCGCGCTTGTACTGGTTGTCGGCGTCAGGGCTGCGACGGTACAGTTTCGAGAACGGGGTCTGTCCCTGGAGGAACCGCTCGAAGCGGGGATCCTCGCGGATCTCCGATTTCGTTCGCCCGAAGAAATCCGCCACGTTGATCTCGGTGAGATCGGCTTCTGGCTGGTCGTGGAGTTCGCGGGCAAGTGCCCGCACGGCGGCCGTCTTGCCGGCACCGGGAGGTCCGTGGACGACCAGGTTCATCGGCTCGGCCAGCGCCCGCTTGAGGTGCTCGCGGACCGATTCCTGTGGGAGATCCGCGAGGTCGGGGGCGTGCCGGTCGATCCAGAGCGGCTCGTCCATCACTGCTATCTCGGTGTGGCGCGGGTACTAATCTTTCCATGCCGTCTGTCTCACGTGCTCGGACGACTAGGCGTTTCGAACGCGTGTCCGCCCGCGAACGAACCGACGGTGCTTTTGGCGCCACCCCCGGAACGACCGGTATGGCGCTCCGACGCACGCCGGCCGACGCCGTGGGGGACGTCCCGGAGTATGACTACGAGCCGCGGTCCGTCACGATCGACGCGCCTGGCGATCCCGAGATGGCCTACGTCGACACGGACCCGTCCGGGGAGGCCGACGAGACGTTCCTCTGTCTGCACGGGGAGCCGACCTGGGGCTTTCTCTACCGGAAACTGGTCCCCATTCTCGAAGCACGGGGTCGCGTCGTCGTGCCAGACGCCATCGGGTTCGGTCGCTCGGACAAGTACACCGAGCGTGACGCGTACAGCTACGATCTCCACTACGACGCGACCGAGCAGTTCATCGAGGCGCTGGAGCTTGCGGACATCACGCTCGTCTGCCACGACTGGGGCGGTATTATCGGGCTCCCGGTCGCGGTCACCAATCCGGATCGATTCGCCCGGCTCGTGCCGATGAACACGGACTGCCCGACGGGCGAGCAGCCGATGACCGACGACTGGTACGAGTTCCGGGACTTCGTCGAGCGGGTCGACGATCTCCCGATCGGGATGCTCATCCAGAACGCGACGACCACCGAACTCACCGACGACGAGATCGCGGCGTACGAAGCCCCGTTCCCCGACGAGGAACTGAAGGCAGGCGCCTACGCCTGGCCGGACATGGTCCCGCGACAGGATGGTGGCGAAGGAGCCGAGATCACCGCCGCGGCCCGGGAACGGCTCGCCGAGTGGGAGAAGCCGGCGTTCGTGCTCTTTGCGGACTCGGATCCGATCCTCACGAGCGCCAGAGACCCGCTCCGGGACCTGATTCCGACGGCCAGCGAGCAGCCCGACGTCTGGATCGAGGGGGCCATGCATTTCCTCCAGGAGGACGCTGGCGAGGAGATCGCCCGGGAGATCGTCGACTTCGTCGATCGAACACCACGCTCGTGACGGGGCGAGACGAGACGACCGTGTCCCTCACTCCGCGGACTGGCTAAGGCACCATGCGCTTCAGAAACGCGGCGCTCTTCCTCGCGCTGGCGGTCGCATGGGGGAGCGCATTCACGGCAATCAAGGCGGGGCTGGCGTACTTCCCGCCAGTCCTGTTTGCAGCGATCCGCTACGATCTGGCAGGCCTGCTGATCCTCGGCTGGGCCGTCTACGCGACGGACCGCTGGCGGCCGCGAGGTCGCAACGAGTGGGTGCTGGTCGGCGTCGGTGGCCTGTTCATGATCGCCGCGTACCACGCGTTTCTCTTCGTCGGGGAGCAGGGCACGACGAGTGCCGCTGCGGCGATCGTTGTCAGCCTCTCCCCGATCCTCACCACCGGCTTCGCACGGGCACTCCTGCCAGACGAGCGCTTGACGGCCATCGGTATCGTCGGGCTTCTGGTCGGCTTTCTCGGCGTCGGCGTCCTGAGCAACCCGGATCCGGCCAATCTGTTCGACGCCCGGACGGTGTCGCTGTTCCTGGTGTTTCTCGCCGCGGCGTCGTTCGCGCTGGGGAGCGTGCTCACCCGACGCGTGGATGCGGCACTCCCGGTCGAGACGATGGAGGCGTGGTCGATGGTGATCGGGGCGGTGGTCCTCCACGCTGCGAGCGTCGCACTCGCTGAATCGCCAGCCGATGTTCGCTGGACGTGGGACGCCGTCGTCGCGCTGGGCTATCTAGTGGTCGTGGCGAGCGCCCTAGGCTTTCTAGTGTACTTCGACTTGCTCGATCGCCTCGGCCCGATCGAGATCAACCTCGTGTCCTACGCGGCCCCCGTCGCGGCCGCGGCGACCGGGCTCGTCGTCCTCGGGGAGACGCCGACAGTGTTCACCGTGGTCGGGTTTGTGCTGATTTTGGTGGGATTCGTGCTGGTGAAGCGGACGGCGATCCGGGCCGAGGTGGCTCGGTTTGGCCGGTCGATCGACCGCGCCGAGTGACGACGCCCCGTGGACGAACTCCACTCGCGCGTCGGTCGGGCTGCCAGGTCGGCCGTGGCCCCGATCCGGGGCGTGTGACTGCCTTCGACGGCACGTCGCGGGTACGCCTGATGGCAGGACTTATGATGCTGATCGAAGACTGGCTGTGCATGGTTCTTGATCGCAGTGAGGAATGCACGCCGCGAAAGCCAGTCGACCGTCATCCAATCGCGTCGGCGACACCTCGTAGTGCGCGGGATTGCGTGGGGCGACGATGAACTCGGCGCCGCTCGAGGGGATTCGCGTCGTCGACGTCTCCCGGGGATTGGCGGGGACTCGAGCCGGGGGATTTTTGGCCGACTACGGTGCCGACGTCGTCTGGATCGAACCGCCAGGCGGCGATCCGTACCGGGACGCGGCGGAGGCAGCTTATTCGGTCTTCAACCGCGGCAAGCGAAGTGTCGAACTAGACCTCGCTAGCGCGTCCGATCGGAACCGCCTTCTCGATCTCCTGGCAACAGCCGACGTCTTCCTCCAGAGCTGGCGACCGTCGGTGGCGGAGGATTTCGGCCTCGATTACGAAACGCTCCACGATGCCCACCCGTCGCTGATCTACGCGTCGATCGACGGCGGTTTCGACCCGGCCGGTCCCTACGGCGACCTGCCCGGATTCGAATCATTCGCGCACGCCCACGTCGGGACGACCTCGTTGGATCAAACGATGATGAACCCGGTGCCGGGCGGCTTCACAGAACCTTCGGACGCGCCCGTCTTCCAGGGCTTGCCGTACGCGAGCATCGGCGCGTCGTACCTGGCGGTCCTCGGAACGCTGGCGGCCCTCTACCGCCGCCAGCACGACGGCGTCGGCAGGCAGATCGAGACATCGCTGCTCGACGGGGCACTCGCCTACCTGGCGATGTACTGGGCCGACTTCGCGGACGAGGAGGACGGCGACCGGTATCCCGAGGGTGCCGGCCTCCGCACGGTCATCGACGACTTCGAGTGCCAGGATGGGGGGTACATTTCGATCAACACGTTGGCCGAGGGCGCCTTCGGTCGGATGATGGCGGAAGTCGGCTTGGACGACAAAATCCCGCCGACCGACGCCGTCCCCGAACTGGCGGATCTGCTCGACGCCGACCAGATCGCGGTACTCGAGGAGGAGCTCCCGGCGGTCTTCAAGACTGCCCCTCGCGACGAGTGGGTCGAACGGCTGGTCGACGCCGACGTCTGTGCCCTCCCCGTCCTCCCGCCAACCACCGTCTTCGACAGACCGCAGCCGCAGCACAACAACATGATCGTCGAGGTGGACGATCCAACCCTTGGCCCGGTCGAACAGGTGGCCCCCCCGATCAAGTTCGGCGACCTCACCGCAACGACCGATCCGGATCCCGCACCGGAGCCGGGCGAACACACCGAGGACGTGCTCGGGGGGGAGGCGGATGACGCCGGTGGCGACCAGCCTGCTGTCGGGGAGGCACCGTCGTCTGACCTCCTCAGTGGGGTGAAGGTCGTCGACTTCGGCTCGTTCGTCGCCGGACCCTTCGCGTCCGGCCTGCTTGCCGATCTCGGCGCGGATGTCATCGCAGTCGAACAACACACCGGCGACCCGCTTCGGGGGCAAGGTGCCGTCTTTCAGGCCTCGCTGAGCGGCAAGCGGGGCATCGCCCTCGACATGAAAGCCGACGCGGGTCGGGAGATTGCCGAGGAGCTGATCGGCTGGGCCGACGCCGTCCACCACAACATGCGACCGGGCGTCGCGGAACGGCTGGGCATCAGCTTTGAGGACGCCAAACGGATCAACCCGGAGGTAATCTACCTGCACGCGCCGGGCTGGGGCTCCAGTGGCCCGGAATCCGGACGCCAGAGTTTCGCGCCGAAGATGTCCGGGTACTCGGGGGTCAATTACGAAATTGCCGGCGAGGGCAACCCCCCGATACCGCCACAGCCCAACGAGGATATCGGCAACGGGATCCTGGGCGCGATAGCCATGCTGATGGCGCTGCACAGCCGCCAGACGGACGGGTCCGGCACCGAGAGCGACGGGTCGACGGCCACGTACCTCGAGTGCCCCCAGCTGCACGCCGCGATGGCCCAGATGTCCCACGTCGTGCGCGACGACGCTGGGACGCCTGTCGGAGCCGGTCGCTTGGCGTCCGACCGGATGGGCACCGGCCCGCTCAACCGCCTCTACGAGACGGCAGACGGGTGGATCAGCCTCACGGCTCCCCGAGACGAGCACGTCGATGGGCTCGGCGATGTTCTGGGGATCGACCTCCTGGCCGACGACCGGTTCGACAGCCGGAAGGCGCGGGCCGAGAACGCCGCGGCCCTCGTCGAGCTCGTCGGCGATGCGTGTCGAGACGCGCCGACTGACGACCTCCTCACGGCGCTTCACGATGCCGGCGTGCCCGCCGTGGAGCGACTCACCGACAACAAGGCGAATTTCCTCACCGATGCCTACAACCAGGAGATCGGACGCACGGCCACCGCCGACCACCCAGAAAAGGGCCCCATGACCACCTACGGACGGTTGATCCGGAGCAGTCACGTCACGCCAGCCGACCACCGCCCCGCCCCAGAACTCGGCGAGCACACGGACGAGGTTCTCGCCGATCTCGGGTACGATGATGGACACATCGCCGACCTCCACGCCGACGAGGTCGTGAAGTAGCCGAGCCGCGTTCAGGGCGGCCGAAACAGGGGAAGGACGACCTCGTCCGACCGCGGTTCGAAGACGACCTCGAGATCCATCCCGTTGTGGACCGCTTCGACGTCACAGCCGGTGATCGTCGAAAACATGCGAACGCCCCCATCGAGATCGATATGGCCGACGGCATAGGGGATGTCGTCCGCGAATGCGGGGGACTTGACCGGTTGGCGAATGACCGTATGGGCGAACAACGTCCCGGTTCCAGGGAGCGCCACCCAGTCGAGGTCGTCCGCCGCACAGGTCCGGCACCACGGCCGGGGGAACCATTGCCGTTCGCCGCACTCACGGCACTCTTGGACGCGGAGTTCGCCGTTTCGGGTCCCCTCCCAGAAGGGGGCGGCGTACGGTTCGAGGCCGATCCGCGGCAGCGGTCGGTGGTCTCCCTCGCTCATGACCCGTCACCTCCTTCCAGGATCACAACCGAATTCGACTGGATGTTCTTGTCGTAGCTCAGCCCGCCGATCGCGGCGACTAGCCCGTAGTCAGCCTCGGGGACCTGCCGGTCGCCGCCCTCGCCGCGGAGCTGTCTGACGCCTTCGAGGAGCTGGACGAACCCGCCTGCCACCCCCGCCTGGCCAGCTGACAACTGCCCGCCGCCCGTGTTCAGGGGGACGTCGCCATCTACGCCCAGGTCGTGGTGCTCGACGAACGCGCCACCCTCGCCCCGCTCGCACAGGCCGAGATCCTCGAGTTGGATCAGGACCATGATCGGATAGTCATCGTAGATCTGGAAGTGATCGATCTCGGAGAGCCCGATGCCGGCACGATCGAGTGCTCGCGCGCCGGCCTGTTCAATGCCGGTTCGCGCCGGGTCGGGGCGCTCGACGAGGTCGGCGTTGTGGTACTGGCCGAATCCAGCGATCGAGACGGGGTCGACGGCCAGGCGGTCGGCCTCGTCGCGGGTGGTCAACAGACATCCGCCGCCACCGTTGACGGGCATGACGCAGTCGAGCAGTCCGAACGGGTCGGCAACCGGGGGCGCGTTGAGATACTCGTCCATCGTCATCGATTCGTCGAAGTAGGCGAGTGGGTTGTCCAGGGCGTGCTCGCGTTGCGTCACCGCGATCGCTCCCAGTTGCTCGCGTTCCAGGTCGTACATGCGTTGGTAGGCGTTTTGGGCCACCGCCAGCCGGCTGTTCGGCCCCTGATTGCCCAACGGATCGAGGTAGTTCGTCACGAACCCTCGCCTGGAAGGCGGGTCACCGAGGTGGTCTGCGGAGACGGGAATCGGCGTTTCGGCGCCCAGACAGAGGATCGAATCGACGACGCCGCTGTCGACGGCGAGAGCCGCCTGCAGGAACAGGGCCACCGGGCTTGCCCCGCCGTGGTTGGTCGTCGGCATCCATTCGATGCCCTCGAAGCCGAGCACTTCGGCGATGTGGGCGGGCCAGACGGGCGGGATCCCCCGCGTCGCCAGAGGCGTCACGGTGCCGAACCCGTCAACTTCGTCCCGGTGGAGGCCGGCGTCGTCGAGGGTCAATTCAGCGAGTTCCGTGTAGTACTCCTCGATCGTCAGCTGGGGCTCCCCGTCTTTCCCTCGGCTCTTCGGCGTTTCGCCGATGCCGGCGACCACGACGTCATTGAGAACCATGGCTCACGTGTCCCTTATCACCCGCATAAAGATTCGGAAGGAGATCCGGACGACGGGGCCCGGAAGCCGCGGGAATCGACTCAGCTCATACGGCAACAGAGGAAGGATAGGACGGCTCACGCACACGCTCTCGGGAGGCGGGACTCGTCACGCGGTCGTCACCGGGTTCGACGGCGGGGACGGCCCTGATGGGCGTCGGCCGCTGTGGCGTCGCCGACGACGGCCGCGACCCACTGGGTTCGCCCGGCTGCAATGGACTCGCTCGTCTCGCGACCCCCTGCGCCCGCGTCACTGCGTGTCACTTCGACAACCGTTATGTGGTTGGTATCCGACCTCACCCTGTGGCCCTCCGAAGCACACCCGAGGCGGCGTTCGATGCCGTCCCGGACTACGACTACGAGCCGCGCTCCGTCACCGTCGACGCGCCTGGCGACCCCGAGATGGCCACCGTCGACGCCGGCCGGGACGACGGTGGCGAGACGTTCCTCTGTCTGCACGGCGAGCCGACCTGGGGCTTTCTCTACCGGAAGATGATCCCCACCTTGGCCGAGCGCGGCCGTGTCGTCGTCCCGGATTTCATTGGATTCGGCCGCTCCGATAAGTACACCGAGCGCGACGAGTACTCCTACCGGCTGCACTACGATGCCCTCGAGCAGTTCGTCGAGACGCTCGACCTCCGTGGGATTACGCTCGTCTGCCAGGACTGGGGCGGCCTTCTCGGGCTGCCGGTCGCGGTCAACAACCCGGACCGGTTCGCCCGGCTCGTCCCGATGAACACCGGCTGTCCCACGGGGGAGGACGAGATGGCCGACGCCTGGTACGAGTTCCGGGACTTCGTCGAGTCCGTCGACGAGCTCCCGATCAGTATGCTGATCGACAACGGGTGTGCGACGGATCTGAGCGACGAGGTCCTGGCCGCCTACGACGCCCCGTTCCCCGACGAGGCGCTGAAGGCCGGGGCCCGCGAGTGGCCGGATATGGTCCCGCGGGCGGACGGCGGTGATGGCGCCGAGATCACCAGTGCCGCACGGGCGAAGCTCGGGGAGTGGGACAAGCCCGCCTTCGTCCTGTTCGCAGACTCCGATCCGATCACGAGCGGTGGTCGCGATCCGCTCCGCGAGTTGATCTCGACAGCGAGCGAGCAGCCGGATATCTGGATCGACGGCGCTGCGCACTTCCTTCAGGAGGACGCCGGCGAGGAGATCGCCGAGGAGATCGTCGACTTCGTCGACCGGACGCCGGTCTGACCGCCGACACTCCTGTGGGGATTCGCCGTCCCGGTCGCGAGACACGCTCGCTATGACGAGGACGATATCCGGGCACTCGCTGTTCCAGCCTGATTACATTATACCCGTGTGGGATTTGGTCAGTTCAACTGTGTATCGATTGGGGGGTCTCTGTCGTCCCAGTAAAATTGTTCTGCTGGGGAGAAAACCCTATATGTATTCTTCAACGACGAGCGCGCCAGCAACCCCGAGGAGTCCTCCCACGAATAGTCGCATTCCATGAGGCAGGCTATTCTGCATATGGCCGAGTAACGACCGTTCTACTCCACTACCGTTCACAAAGAGGTTCGTCACCGCTACTCCAAGAATCGCGTTCCCGATGATAAAGACGATTCCGCCGATGAAGAACCCCATGACGACGCTTCCTGGAGTGTGAGCCTTCGTCGTCAGATAATACGCGATCACTGCACAAGCGAGGGGAATTCCAATGGAAAATACAAATCCTCCGACGGTCATGATTGGTTGCGACCACGTATCTAGGTAGGCGCTGCCTGCCGCTGAGGACATCAGTTCCTGCGGAACAATGAAGAGCAACGTAGTGGTCAGAAGAAGGAACAACGCGCCGAATACTCCAATGCCGGCGCCGATTCTGACGGGTTTCTGTTGATACACAAACGGGACTTGAAGCTACTGCGCATTAAATTCCGGGCTTTAGCTATCTGTTCGAATAATGCGGCACTTGCTATTACCGTTCTCCGAACCACCCGGTCGTTCTTGTAGCAGCGTTGGCGGGCAGTGTCACATGCGTAATCTTGGGCTTTGTCCGGGTCTTTGCCCAGGTTGTCGATCCATTTGATTACGTGTTCCAGGTGCTGTCTATCGTCTTCCAACTGTCGGTGATTCAGGATTTGTTCGGGATGTTCGGGCAGTATTACGATGCCCTCGATTTTCTCCCGCGACTCGGTCATTCGGTTTCACCCCCTCATCCCCCGACTGCGGGGGACGGCTGTCACTAGGTAAAATAAGCCTGACAGTTTTTTCAACCGCAGGATGGCTTGGCGGTGCGATACACCGACCCGGGTTGTGAGCTTCGATTCGGATCATGGCAATTTTCTGGAAACCGGGAAAACCACCGGGAGAAGGCGTTTACCATGCGCCGGCCGGGAATTGAACCCGGGCTATGAGCTTGGGAAGCTCATGTCCTACCACTAGACCACCGGCGCGCGTCAGTCGCGAGTGCCCGGCCTTAGGCCGCGAGGGCCTCGACAGCAGAACTGTCACCGGCCATCTCACTTCAACGTAGCGCTTCGGGAGAATTCGACGGGTGTCCACTCCCGACCGGGTTAGGCGTGCCTATTTGAACCCCCAGTCCAAATCCGCGACCATGCAGGAGATCGCCCAGGCCGCCCGCCCGCTCGACCTCTCGCTCTCTGACGCCGAACTTGAGGCTACCCGCGACCACATCACGTCGTTCATCGATTCGCAGTTTGAGGCCGCCGGCGTTGACGAGGCCGTCATCGGGCTCTCCGGCGGGATCGACAGTACACTCACCGCGCACCTCGCCGTCGAGGCCCGCGGCCGCGAGTCGGTGTACGGCCTCGTCATGCCGAGCGAGGTCAACCGGGCCGCGAACATGAGCGACGCCGAACGCGTTGCCGCCGACCTCCTCGGCATCGAGTACGACGTGATCGAGATCGAACCGATTGTCGGGTCGATCCTCGCCGGCATTCCCGACGTCGAACCCGGCGACCGCGAGGACGAGCCGCTCCGGACAGCGGTCGGCAATTGTCGGGCCCGCATCAGGGCGGTGCTCACGTACTTTGCCGCGAACCGCCGCGGCGCGCTCGTCCTCGGCACCGGCAACCGCACGGAGGCGCTCGTTGGCTACTTCACGAAGTACGGCGACGGCGCCGTCGACTGTCACCCGCTGTCGACCCTCTACAAGGCACAGGTCCGCCAGTTGGCCCGCCACGTCGGCGTCCCCGACGACATCGTCGAGAAACCCGCCAGCGCGGAGCTATGGGCCAACCAGACCGACGAGGGCGAACTCGGCGTCGGCTACGACACGCTTGATTCGATCCTCGCCCTCCACGTCGACGGGCACCTCTCGCCGGCCGCCACGGCTCGGGCGATCGGCGTCGACCAGGACGTTGTCGACCGGATCCGTGAGATGTTCGAACAGAGCGCCCACAAGCGCGTGGCACCCCCCGGTCCCGAACCCCGCTTCTGACCCCTCGCTACCCCGTCGCGTTCGTCTCGCGGACGACGATTCGCACCTGGTCGCCGGCGTCGGGGCGGGGATTCGGCGTCCCCTCCAGCACGTAGGTTTCCGGGTCGACTGGCTCGCCGTTCACCTCGACGATCACCGCCGTGTTCGCGTCACTGTCCCGGTAGGTGGTCCCCTCGTAGGTCACGGTGTCCTCGGTGACGCCGATGTCGAGCGTGTCCATCGCCCACGCGAGCGTGACGCCGGTCGCGTGCGTGTGCCAGATCTGCCCGTTGCCCTCCTCGAAGTGGAATCGGTCGGCCCGGAGCTGGTACTGGGACTGGCTGAAGTCCACCTGTTCACCCATGACGCGCATCTCCAGGGTGCCATGCTCGTGTGCGGAGCCGACCGGGCCCAGTTCCCCACCGGCTGGCGAGGAGCCGCCCAGGAACACCGTGACGTAGACGATCACGCCGACAGCGACGAGAATGACGCCACCGAGGACGATCGGGCCGGTGGGGAGACCTCCGCCGTCGCCATCGACCCCGGCGACCCGTCGCCGGTCGATCGCGCCGAGCTCTCCTTCATGCGCGTCGCCCATGTGTTTCAGGAGCGCTTCCTCGTCGGCAAACGACTCCCCACAGTAGGCACAGTCCGGCATCTCCGAGTCGGTAAGTGCCGCGGCTTTTCAGCCGTTTCGATCCGCCGACCGACGTGCGTGGGGCGTTCGGCCGCCCATTTCGGGGTGTTTCCAAAGGTCTTTGGCTCTGCCGCGGGAACTCCCAATCGATGGACGAAGCCGCGGCCGTTCGCCGAGCCGCCCTGGCGGCCATCGAGGATGTCCACCCCGACCCGCTCCGTGCGACCATCGAGCGTCACCTGGCGGCCGGTTCGTCGGTTCCGGGAGTTTTTACCCTCCTCGCCGTGCGGGCCGTGGGCGACGGGTCCGCCCCCGCCACCGACAGCCCGCTCAGTGACCCGGTCGCCAATCGGGCAGCGGGTGTCCAACTCATCTACGAGGGGCTCCGGCTGACGCGCCGCCTCGCCCAGGACGAGCCGTGGGTCGATGGCGACGCAGACGCGGCAGACCTGGAGATCCTCGCCGCGGACGTCCTCGTGGCCCGCGGGTTCTACCTCCTCGCCCGGACCGATGCCGCCGAAGCGGCCGTCGACGTCGTTCGGGCCTTCGGCCGCGACCAGACGGTGCGCCGCGAGACCGGCGACAGTGGGCTGGACCGCAATCTCGAGGCGGACGTCTGTGAGCTGGCCGTGGTCGCGGGGGTGAGTCTGGCCGGACAGGCGGCCTCGCCCCGCCTGCGGGAGTACGCGGCCGGACTTGCCGAGGCGCCGTTCCCGGCGTCGGCCGACTTTTTCGCGGATGTCGACGCCGACGCGATGGCCGCCATTGCCGCGGACGCGCCGGCCTCGGAAGGCGTGACGACGGTTGGTGACCAGTGAACCGTAACGTCTAATGACGACTCCCGGCAAGCGGTGGGTGCGCCTGGGTAGCTTAGCGGTAAAGCGCGTCCTTGGTAAGGACGAGAGCCCGGGTTCAAATCCCGGCCTAGGCTGTCTTTCCCCGTTCCTTCCGGTTATTAACCGGCTCTTCGCAGATGCAAGAATGACCGGTACTCAAGGACGAGACCCCGCCCCCTTTCGGGGCTCCCCGACGCTGTACAGCGATTACAAAAAACTATCAGGGTCATTGGACAATTTATTTAAAAATTCGTGGTCTCTAGACCTAGCTTGTAGTAGAACGGAGGCTGCGTGATCATGCCGCATGACGACGACAACAAAATACAGGGTATTGTCCTACTGACGGACAAAGCCCGGCAATACCTCAACCCACGCGAGGAGATCGCGTACCAAGAGCACCGCCGAGAACTCGCGCAATGGTTCCTCAATCTCGGTAAAAACCCGCGGAAGGCAGAAGGGTACAGCCACAGCACCGCGAAAAACACGATGAACCGGCTAGACCTCTTCTACCGGTTCGTCTGGGACCAGGAACAACGGTTCGTCCAAGACATGACCCCGGAGTATGCGGACCAGTGGATGCACCACCTCGCTAAACAGGAGATGAAGGAGTCCACGAAATGCCACTACCAAAAATCCGTTCAACTCCTGTTCAAGTGGCAGCGTGAAGCTCGAAACCGGAACGTCGAATGGGAACCCGAAATCGAGTATAGCGACCCCACCACCGCCTACCAGCCACGCGAATACCTGACCCAAGAGGATCGGCGGCGAATGCGTGAAGCCGCCATGAGCTACGGATCCATACCCCATTACAACTCCCTGTCCCCGGAGGAACGCACCCGTTGGAAGAAGTACCTCGCACAACGATTACAGAAACCCGAATCCGAGGTGACGAAGAAGGACTTCCTCCAGGCCAATTCCTTCAAATATACTTCAATGATCTACACCGCGCTCGACGCCGGATTCCGACCTATCGAAATCAAACGCG
>CAYLJD010000041.1:0-19098 GCA_964383875.1 uncultured Halobacteriales archaeon | reverse complement strand
ACCTCGCTGTCGATGTTGACGTAGAGGCCACCCGGCGCGGCGTAGATCAGCGGTGGCACCTCCTCGACGAAGAGATCCATGGCGGTGTCCGGCGAGAGGACCGGCACGCCGTGGCGGAAGTACACCACGCCCGGCTTGAGGTCCTCGTCGCGCGTCCGGAGCCCGATTACCATCGGCGTCGCCCGGAGGTACGTCCCGAGGCGGCGCATCTCGGCTCCGGTCGCGCCGTCAAAGGCGTCGATATTGCCGAGGATCTTCAATAGCAGGACGTCGTCGCCGCGCCGTGCGGCGACGTCGAAGCTCTTGGGCCGGATCGCGCACCGCTCGCTCACGACGAACCCGGCGTCCTCGAGCATGGCCGTGACGTTGCCGACCAAAGCCTGGCGTGACATACTGTCCTTACGCGTACATAGTGTGGCGGTCGCATATATGCATTGTGGCGGTCGTGAGCCCCATATCCGGCGATTTGGGGTTTTTGACGGATCGGCGAGTTGTCCGACCGGTGACGGTGGCGTGATCCGGGCGGTTCAAGCTGTTCCGGGCCCCACTCGGAGGTGTGACGGTCATCGGGCTCGACGACACGGATTCGCGCGAGCGGGGGCTCTGTACGACCTACGTCGCCGCGGAGATCGCCGAGCGGCTCGCCGCCCGTGGGGCGACTGTCGAGCGGCGACTCCTCCTCCGGTGCAATCCCGCGGTCGAACACAAGACGCGGGGAAATGCCGCCCTCGCCGTCCACACCGACGCCGACGTCGGCCTCGCGCGTGCCGTCCTCGCCGACGAGCTCGACGCGGCACGAACCGCCGACCCGGAGACGAATCCCGGCGGGGTCGTGGCACACTGCGAAGCCGACGCGGTCCCGACCGAGGTCGCCGCGTTTGCCGAGCGGGCCGTCCGCGATCTCCTCGACCGGGAGACGGCCCGGAGAGTCGCCGACCAGGCCGGTTTCGAGACCATCACCGGTGGAAACGGCCGGGGCCTGATCGGCGCCCTGGCTGCCGTCGGCGCCTGGCGAGCCGTCGAGACCTGGACCTACGAGTGTATTTCATACCGCGAGCCGGATCGGTGGGGGACCGAGCGCCAGGTCGACCGGGAATCGATATTTGCCGCAGCGGATCGCGCGTATCCGACAGCCTGGGACACTGTCGATCGGGGCGAGGGGAGCGCGGTCTGTGTCCCACGGACGCCGTGCCCGGTCCTCCACGGGATCCGCGGCGACGACCCAACTGCTGTCCGCCGGGTGGCCGAGACGATCGAGAGCGAGCCAGTGGCCAGTCGGGCGCTGTTCGTCACGAACCAGGGAACAGACGCGCACCTCCGATCAGTCGACGGTCCTCGCGCGGTCGAGGACGGTCGGGCGTACCGCCTCACGGCGACGGTGACGGCGCCACCCGAAACCTGGGAGGGCGGACACGTCTTCCTCGGCGTCGGAACGAACGGCAGCACGCTCGACTGCGTGGCGTTCGAGCCCACGAAGCGATTCCGCGACCGAGTGCGAGCACTCCGCGTGGGCGACCGCGTGACCGCCTGTGGCGAAGTGAGCGACGGGACACTGAAACTCGAGAAGTTCGCCCTCCGCGAGCCCACGGCGACGACGTTGGAGACACCGGACTGTCCGGACTGTGGGCGCTCGATGGAGTCAGCCGGCCGAAACCAGGGGTACCGGTGTCGCGCCTGTGGGGCGACAGCACCGGGGAAGGTCGAGCGGCCGGTCGACCACACCCTCGACCCTGGCTGGTACGAGGTGCCGCCGTGCGCCCGCCGCCACATCGCCAAGCCGTTGGTCCGAGGTGGCTTCGACGCGCCGACGCACCCGGAGACCTAGTAGACCGCCATACCGGAGTCGATGTTGAAGCTCTGGCCAGTAATGTGACGGGCGTGCGGGCTCGCGAGGTAGGCGACCATCTCGCCGATGTCGCGCGGCGGAACGATCTCGTTCAGCGGGATCTCCTCGAGCATGCCCTCGCGAATCTCATCGGTCGACGTGCCGAGGTAGTCGGCCGCAGCCTGCCAGACGCGCTCGATCCGGTCGCCGGCGACCGGGCCGGGACAGATCGTGTTGGCGGTGACGTCCGCACCCCCCAGTTCGTGGGCGACGGCCCGCATCATGGTGATCTGGGCCGCCTTCGAGGCCGTATAGGGTGTCCGGAACGGGTGCGGTCGCTTGGCGCTCGTTGACGAGATCGCGACCACGCTCGCCCGGTCGCTGTCGCGGAGGTGGGCTGCGGCGTGTTTGGTGCACAGAAACGTCCCCAGGACGTTGACGTCCTGGACCTGCTGCCACTCTTCGACGGATACCTCCTGGATCGACTTCGTCGGGCCGCCGATTCCGGCGTTGTTGACGAGGCAGTCCAGGCCGCCGAATGCGTCGACGGTCGCCTCGATGGCCGACTCGACGGCGGACTCATCGGTGATGTCCGTTTCGACGGGTAACGTCCGCTGCGCGTCACCGATCTCGTCGGCGGTCTCGTAGATGCCGTCACTGCGCGCCGCAAGTGCAACGGATGCGCCGTAGTCCGCGAGCGTGATGGCGATTTCCCGGCCGATGCCCTGGCTGGCCCCCGTGACGAAGGCGACAGTGTCCGACAGCATAGCGGCCCTTTGCGGACCGGGCGGTTAACGGTTGGTTTCGTGGCAGCCCGCTCAGACCGTGTCGACGTCGGTCCCGACGCTGCAGACGTACTCTCCCGTCGCAACCTGGGGGAGTCGGCGAGTGCGCCAGAACACGCCGGCGGTCTCGGCGGTCACGTCGGCCTTCTGTTCGCCGAAGACGCCCCGCACGTGGAACAGCGACTGACCGGCCTCGACGTGCTCGCCGAGGTCAACCTGGAAGTGGACCAGCCCGCCAGCCGGCGAACCGTACTGCTCGAAGCCGCTCGCGCGGGTTTGGGGCGGCACGTCGACGTCGCCGGGGAGAAATCCGTAGTGTTCGAGGACGTTGTAGACGCCGTCGACGCCTGTTTGGATGCTGTCCGGACACCAGCCGACGGCGGCCCCCAGCTCCGGATCGACGGTCGGGATGCCCTCGTCAGGCGCGGCCCGGGCCAGCTGGCCGTCGGGCCCCTTCTGGTCGAGGATGAAGCCACAGTCGAAGACCCGTGCCAGCTCGAGGCACTCCTCGTGGAGCGCGTGGCGCGTCCCACACCGGACACGCACCTCTTCGATCATTCTCGACGTCGAGCCCTGGTGGAGATCGAGCGCCAGGTCGGCCCGCTGGGCGATCTCGAAGGTCGCTGCTGCGAGGCGCTCGGAGGATGTCCCACTCTCGTCGCCCGGATACGCCCGATTGACCTTCGTGTCGTCGATCGGGTTGCGGTGGTTCGCCGCCTGGTAGCCGTGATAGTTGACCACGCCGACCACCAGGATCGTCCCCGAGAGGGTCGCGGGGTCCAGGGTAGAGACGATTCGCTGGATGACGCCGACCCCGTTGAGCTCGTCGCCGTCGCTCGCAGCCTGGAGGTAGAGGGTTTTGCCCTCGTGTGCGCCCTCGATGACGGCGACGGGCAACCCGAACGGCGTGCCGTCGCGGGTCTCACCGACGTCGAGGCGCCCGGTCGCCGTCTCGCCGGGGGTGGCTGTCGCCGTACCCAGGCTCGCCATTAGGTGGAGTGGACGGCCCCACCAGCTTTAAGCGTTCGATACACGCAGCGGGGATCGACGCCACTTTGGCCGGGTCGGGCGTATCGCCGCCCGTGACGGCCGATTCCGACAACGAACGGACGGCCCGAGAGGCGTTCCTGGCGGCCCTCTCCGTGGCACGGTACGCCCGGGTAGCCCTGGGCGTCGGTACAGTCGTCGCCCTCGGCGTGACACTGCTCTTCGTGGGCCTGCTCGCCGGCGGGGAACCGACGCGGCCAGCGCCGCTATACGCCCTGCTCGCGTTCGTCGTCTTCGCCACCACGGCGATGCTGGCCCTCGCCGTCCTCGTCGGCCGGCGCGTGCTCTGGCTCGCGGTCCATCCAGCAAGTGTCGTCCGCTGGAGTGCCACTGGAGGGGTGGTTGCCGGGGTCGCCTGGCTCCTCGGAGCCGTCTCGCTCCAGCTCGGACCTGCCCGTCCGTGGGCGTCCGTGGTCGACGTGAGTCTTCCCTGGGCGGCACTCCTGACGCCCGTCGGCGTCTGGGCCGTCTACACGCGCTCCAAACGGACGGTGCGCGCCCCCCGGATCGCCGCCGGGGCGGCACTCCTTGCGGTGGGTGGCGCACTCGTCGTGGCTGACCTCGCCGCGTTCGACCTGCTCGCGCTCTTGCCCGACATTGCCGGCGACGTCGACCGTCGGACCGCCCGCCTGTTTCTCGGCGGTGCCACGGCCATGGTCGGTGGCCAGGGGCTCCTGGCCGCCCTCGCAGCCCGGGCCGAACCAGCAGTCGTCGTGCCGATCGCCGCGGGGGTGGTGCCACTCGCGGGACTGGTCGGACTCGTTGCCGCCGGGCCGGGCCGGGCGGGGCTCGGTGCCCTCGCCGCCGGCATGGGCATTGGCTGGGTCGTCGTCGGCTGGCACCTGCGGGAGATTCCCGACGCGGACGTCCCCAAAGGGCCGCCGGCTGACATCGGAACGCCATAACTGTCCTGCGTCGGCTCGTGTCGACCGGTCGATCCCGAATGCGTCCCCACGACAGGCGGACCGTGAGCGAGCGGGTCGATTGGTGTGCCGGGGCTTCGAGCTCATGCAATCTCGGCGGACCGTCTCGGGCCTCGACGGGTCGAATGGCAATGTTTTTTCCCGCAGGTCGAAAATTCCGTGGCATGGCCGACGATCTCCAGAAAGGGCTCGAGGGTGTGCTCGTCGCCGAATCGGCGATGAGTGACATCGACGGCGAGGCCGGCCGGCTGGTCTACCGCGGGTACGACATCGAGACGCTCGCCCGCGAGGCCAGCTACGAGGAGGTCCTCTCCCTACTCTGGAACGGCGAGCTGCCCGGCCACGACGACCTGGGGGCGTTCACGGACGCAATGGCCGACGAGCGAGCGGTCGACGACGCCGTCATCGAGTCCCTGGCGTCCCTGGCCGCCGCCGACGAACGCCCGATGGCGGCACTCCGGACCGCCGTCTCGATGCTGTCGGCCAGGGAACCCGAAGCCGCGGCCGATCCGGAAGACCTCGACGCGACGCGGCGCAAGGGTCGCCGCGTCGTCGCGAAGATCCCCACTGTCCTCTCGGCGTACGACCGCCTCCGCCGGGGCGAGGAACCTGTCGAGCCACGTGGGGACCTCGATCACGCAAGTAACTTCCTGTACATGTTGACGGGGGAGGAACCAAGCGACGTCGCCGCCGAAACCTTCGACGAGGCGTTGATCCTTCACGCCGACCACGGGCTCAACGCGTCGACGTTCACGGCGATGGTCATCGCCTCGACGCTCGCGGACGTCTACTCCGCCGTGACCGGCGGCATTGGCGCACTCTCGGGCCCCCTCCACGGTGGCGCCAATCAGGACGTCATGGAAGCGCTCCAGGAGTTGGACGAGAGTCCGATGGGGCCCCGCGAATGGGTCGAGGCGCGCGTCGAGGCTGGCGAGCGGATCCCCGGGTGGGGCCACCGAGTCTACCGGACCAAAGATCCGCGCGCCAAGCTATTGCAGGCCAAGCTCGAAGACCTGAGCGAAGCCGACGGCGAGCGCAAGTGGCTCGAGTACACGACGACCATCGAGGACTACCTCACCGACGTTGTCGGACTCCCCGACGACGGCATCGCGCCGAACGTCGATTTTTACTCCGGCTCAGTCTACCACAAGCTCGGCATCCCGATCGATATGTACACGCCCATCTTCGCGATGGCCCGGGCCGGCGGCTGGGTCGGGCACGTCCTCGAGTACCAGACGGACAACCGGCTGATCCGACCGCGGGCGCGGTATACGGGTCCCCGCGAGCGGGAGTTCGCGCCGATCGACGAGCGGTAGACGCGGCTCGTCCGAGTCTGCACGCCCGGGAGACGTCAGCCCTCGCGGTCGAGACAGTCGTCCATGGCGTCCAGAAACGCCCGCGTCTCCGCAATGAGGTCGTCAGTTGCTCGCTCGACCGTCCCCGACCCATAGTCGACACGGCGTCGGTAGGTTTCCATGTCGTGCAGGAACCGCCCGAATCG
Organism: uncultured Halobacteriales archaeon; assembly: GCA_964383875.1. Taxonomy (GTDB): domain Archaea; phylum Halobacteriota; class Halobacteria; order Halobacteriales; family Haloarculaceae; genus CAYLJD01. Next base: position 13,017 of record CAYLJD010000041.1, on the reverse strand, counting down.
GCGGTCGAGATCGCCAGATTGAATCAGCTCTCGTCCGAGGAGCATCTGGGCACCCCCGTGTGACGAGGGATCGAAGCCGCGGGCATAGAGCACGGCCTGGGCTGCGTGGAAGCAGCAGTAGTAGAGGCGGTTGACGATCGTTGCTTTCGAGATGTCGACATCCCGTGCCGCGCTGGCATCGTCAAGCATCTGGTTGGCCCGCGAGAATTCGCGGTCCACCTCGGCCGGCGGAACGTCCACTCGGTCATCCTCAGACATCCGTTTGGCCCGCTTCGAGTACCGACTGGACGAACGGGTCACCACCCGCTCGCCGCTCGGCAAATGCTGTCGATCGCATTACGTGAGTCTCCACGCGAACGCCGAATTCGAGTTGCACATCGTACGCGAGGTCGAGCAGGTGTTCGTCAACCGCCGCGTAGTCTGCGTCGTCGGAGACGACAACGAGCACGTCGACATCGCTGTCCTGGGTTGGCATGTCGGACGCGACTGAGCCGAAGAGGTAGAGCGCCTCAATGGCGTCTCCGAGATGATTTTGGGCCCGATCGAAGAAGGTCTGCGCCGCGGCACGGTGGGGCGTCTCGGGCTGTGTCTCCGGGTTTGCTCCAGCGGCTCCCTCGTCGAAAATATCCGCAACCATCGAATCCCCGTAGCGCTCGCGTACAATATCGATGACGTCGTCGCGATCATCAGTAAACGTCCAGTATGGCTGGCGGTGACGGACGAGACTGCGCTCTTTCAGCCGTGTCAGAGTGGTCCCGACCGTTTCGATGTCCGCATCGACTGCTTCCGCGATTTCCCGGCGCGTGTACGCTTTATCAGCGTGTGTCCCGAGGAAACGGACGACACGCTCACTCGTCGTCGATTCGCGGAGGTGGTCGGCCGACTCGAACTGTTCGACATCGATAGGCACGTGGTGAAATTGCTGTTCGACCGTAATAGGTGTTCGGCTCGACGTGGCCCACCCGGGACGGATAAGCTGCACAGTCGATCGAAGTCGAGGGTCATCCAAAAGAACATCGTCTCCACCGGTCCCCCCAACGCTCTAACAGCCAGGCGACGGACTGACGCGCATGCTCGACCGCCAGGCCGTCCTCGACGCGCGCGACCGCGTCGCCCAGACCGCCCGCCACACGCCGCTGGATTACTCCCATACGTTCTCGGCGATGACCGGCGCCGACGTCCACCTCAAACTGGAGACGTTCCAGCGGACTGGGTCCTTCAAGATCCGTGGCGCGACCAACCGTATCGCAACGCTGCCAGACGCGGAACGCGAGGCGGGCGTCGTCACGGCCAGCGCCGGCAACCACGCCCAGGGCGTCGCCCTCGCGGCGAGCCGGATCGGCGTCGACGCGGTGGTCGTCATGCCCGAGTACGCCCCCCTCTCGAAGGTCGAGGCCACTCGAAACTACGGCGCCACCGTCGAACTCCACGGCGAGGATTACGCGGCTGCCGCCGAGCGGGCCCACGAGATCGAGCGCGACCGGGGCCGTTACTACCTGCACGCCTTCGACGACGAGCTGGTCATGGCCGGCCAGGGAACGATCGGCCTCGAGATCCTCGCAGACCTCCCGGGTGTCGAGACCGTGGTCGTGCCGATCGGCGGGGGCGGCCTGATCGGCGGCATCGCGACGGCGATCGTCGGCAAACACCCGGAGAAACGGATCGTCGGCGTCCAGGCTAACGGGGCCGCGAGCGCGGCCGCGTCGCTGGCGAAAGGCGAGATCGTCGAGCGAGAATCCGTCGACACCATCGCCGACGGTATCGCCACGCGGCGGGTCGGCGACAAACCGTTCGAGATCATCAGCGAGCGCGTCGACGAGGTAGTCACGGTCAGCGACGACGAGATCGCGGTGGCGCTGACGCGGCTGCTCGAGCGCGGCAAGACCCTGGTTGAGGGGGCCGGAGCCGTCTCGCTGGCGGCGGTGCTGGCCGAGCGGTTCGACTACGCGGACGACGAGACGATCGTCCCCCTCCTCTCGGGCGGGAACATCGACATGAATGTGCTGACGACAGTGATCGTCAGAGGGTTGGTCGCCACCGGCCGGTACCTCCGGATCCGGACCGTGCTCGAAGACCGATCAGGCACCCTCGAAACGTTCGTCGGGATCCTCTCGGCCCACCGGGCCAATATCTACGCCATCCGGCACGAGCGCACCTCGCGGGACGTGGCGATGGACGACGCGGAGGTGGAACTGGATCTGGAGACGCGGGGGCCTGAACACGTGGAGGAGGTTATCGCCGCGCTCGAAGAGGCGGGCTACCCGGTCGAGGTACTGACGTGAGCTCCCTTCGGCTCACAACTGGCACGACGAGCGAGGGGAGCTGGGCGCCACGGCGTCCCTCTACACGCGTCGACGTCAGCGGCATTCGTCAGCGAGGAAGTTTTCAGTGTGAAGACGGCGGCGGACCACGCACCTGGCTGAACACGGGCGGAGGGGTGGCGCGACATCTCGACGAGAGTCTGTCCCAGTAGGGTCTAGTTTCTCCCGCTCCCGGCCCGAATGTATAATACCGACGCGAGCGCATACTGTAGCTTAATGAGCCCCTCGGGGTCCACGATCGACGATATCGGCTACCTCACGCGGTCCGACCACCGCGTGCCGGCACTCGTCGCACTCGCGGTCCGACCCCGAAGTCGGTCTGAGCTCGTGGAAGAAACGGGGGTGTCGTCCTCGACGATCAGACGGACGATCGGCGAATTCGAGGATCGGGGGTGGGTCACGAAGACAGACTATCAGTACGAGGCGACACAGCTGGGCGGGTTCGTGGCGTCCGCGATGGCGGATTTGCTCGAACAGGTCGAGACCGAGCGAAAGCTCCGCGACGTGTGGCAATGGCTCCCCGGGGACGAAGACGGGTTCTCCATCGAGATGTGCTCCGACGCCGTCGTCACAGTCGCGGACGCGGACGACCCATACCGGCCGGTGAACCGATTTCTCTCCCTCCTCCAAGAGACGGACCGGTTCCGATTCACCGGGTTCGACGTCGCCCTGCTCGAGCCCTGCAAGGACGACCTCTGTCGACAGATCGTCGACGGCATGGATACCGAACTCATCAATCCGCCGCGTGTCGCGAACTACGTTCGCTCGAACTGCCCGGAACTGTTCTCGGAGGCGTTGGATAGTGGGAATCTCACGTTCCGACTCCACGACGACCTCCCATCGTACGGTGTCGGGATCTTGGACCGCCGTATCGTGGTCAGCGCCTACGACCCTGACAGCGTGACGGTCCGCGTGCTGATCGACACCGACGATCCCGAGGCGCGGGACTGGGCGGAATCGACGTACGAATCCCATCGGCGGACGACGCCCACGATCCCTCTCGAAGCGAACGTGGACTGATCTGCCGGCACAGGGGACGCCAACTCCCGAGAACCGCGGCTGGCGGTTTCCACAGACGCTCGACTCTACTCGAGAGTGGGCGATCCAAGCGGCAAACGGTGCACACTCCTGCAGGCACTGAAACGTGTGCAGCGGCTGCAAAGGCTCCAGTGACTGCCGAAATCCCACGAGTTAGCTATCTATGCCTCCCCGTCGTGCATTCCCCTGCGGGGAGTGAACACGAACCAATGACAACAGACGAGAACGTCACACACGGTGTCGACACCGAAACACTGGCAGGGTTCGCCGAGTTCGCGGCGGAGAACCCGGACGAGGTGCAGTTGGGACTCGAGGCGCGGTCGACCTACGAAGGGACCTGCGCCCACAGCCTCGCCCACGTGGACTCGTACGTCCTCGGTGGCGAGCGGATCACGCGCGAGACGCGCGAGTACACGATCCCGTACGGCGGCTGGAGGGAAGTGCTGGCGGCGGGCGGCTGGGTCGGTGCCACCGATCGGATGGAGCCGATCGAGGTGGCGCTGTCCGCGCTCGCCTCCTGCATCAACGTCGGCATTTCCATCAACGCCGTAGCCAACGGGGTGGACATCGACCACCTCGAGACGCGGGTTCGCGTCGATACAGATCCGAGCGTCCTCTTCGGCATCGACGACCTCACCGCGGTCGACGGGGTCTTCGAGAATCTGACGGCGGACGTCGAAATCGAGAGCGACGACCTGGACAAGGACAAGATCGACGAGTGGTCCCGGCGGGCGCCCGTGTACACACTGGTCTCGCTCGAACAGGATGTCGAACTCAGCATCAGGACACCCGCCGAAGTGGCGGCGGGCGACTAACGAGAGGTGATCACGATGGCAAACACACTCGACGTCGACAAACTCGAACGAGCGGTCAAGAACGTCTACGGCGACGTCGCCGAGACACCCGATGAAGACTACCACTTCGAGATGGGGCGGGAGCTGGCCGAACGGCTGGGGTATCCATCGGCCGATCTCGACCAGATCCCCACAGCGGCGATGGACTCGTTCGCTGGCGTGGGCTATCACTTCGGCCTCATCGAGCTGGAGGAGGGCGACGACGTGCTGGATCTCGGCAGCGGTGCCGGGACCGACGTGTTCGTCGCGGCCCAACACGTGGGGCAGACGGGAAGCGTGACCGGGCTCGACATGACCGACCAGCAACTCGAGAAAGCCCGACAGCTGCGAGACGATGCGGGCATCAACACTGTCACCTTCGAGCAGGGCTACATCGAGGAGCTCCCCTTCGACGACGGGACCTTCGACGTGGTCGTGTCCAACGGCGTCATCAACCTCTCGCCGGACAAGGAGCGAGTGTTCGCGGAAGCACACCGCGTCCTCGGCGACGGGGGCCGACTGGCGATCTCCGACATCGCCAGCGAACAGCTCCTGCCGGAGAGCATCAAGTCCGACGCTGACCTCTGGGCGGCCTGCATCGGCGGGGCCGAACAGATCGACCGGTACACGGAGATGGTCGAAACGGCCGGACTGACGGTGACTGACGTCCAGGAGAACGCGGCCTACGAGTTCATCTCGGATCAGGCGGCGAACGCCTGCGAGAAGTACGGCGTGAAGAGTATCTCGGTCAGGGCGGAGACGTGATCACCATGGCAACAGCCCAACGAACGGCAGACGGTCAGGTCGAGAGTGGATCACACCTCCGAAACGGAGCGGTACTGATGGCGCTCGCCGGCGTCGCGTTCATCGGGTACGGCGTGGTCTTCCTCGTGTTGAACTTCGTGGGAAGCGGCTTCGAGCTCGGGGTGAGTACGCTGGACGGCATGACGACTGCAGAGCTCAACCCGACGGTGGCGTACTACATCAGTCACCTGCACGTCGCGACGGCCGCCTTCATCATCTCGACGGGCATCGCCGTCGCCGCCCTCTCGTGGTACGGGGTGCGCCAGCGACTCACCTGGGCGTGGGCGACGGCCATCGTCGCGGCAGTCGTCGGCCTCGCGCTCGCACTCCCGATGCACTGGACCGGCGACGCGTTCTCACACGACTGGGTGACGCACCTCGGGCCGATCTACCTGGCGACGATCGTATTCGTCGTGGGCGCCGTGCTTGCGTTCCGGGGCCTCCAAACACCATAGCCGACGTGGGACACACTGCCAATGGCCCCACTCCTGATTCCGATTCTCCATGGTGGCGCTGGACTCGACGTGACTGTCGTCGAATATCTGTTTCGCGTCTCTGTCCTCCTGGTGGGTATGGGGGTGCTCGCCATCACCGTCTTCGCTGCCACGCGTCTAGCCGAGTCGGTCCGGTATCGGAGCCACGACTCGCCCCGTGAACAGCCCGACGAGTGAGCGGTCCACGTGCAAAACCCGAGCGTAACGAACAGCGAGCACTGGGCTCGGTGACGACGGGACCCGAGATCACGGGTAGAGACGGTCGAGAAACGGTACCGATGCGACCGGTCTCGGGCCGGACCTGCCGTCCCAAATTCGCCGCGCTTCCACTCCCGACCCGTCAGGCAGACCCCTGGATTCTTTGCCATCGGGCGTAGTCTGGGCGGTATGCGACGCACGCTGACCACCGACGACGCGGCCGCAGCCGTCGGGCCGTACAGCCAGGGAACCACCACTGAGGACCTCGTGTTCACTGCTGGCCAGATCGCACTGACACCCGAGGGAGACCTGCTCGCAGACGCTCCGGTCGACGTTCAGACCCAGCAGGCCCTCGAGAACGTCGAGGCCATCCTCGAAGCCGGCGGGGCAAGCATGGACGACGTGCTCAAGACCACGGTCTTCCTCGACGACATCGACGATTACGACGCGGTGAACGACATCTACGAGACGTTCTTCGACGGGGACCCGCCGGCCAGGAGTGCAGTCGAGGTCGGGTCGCTGCCGGCTGGGGCGGCCGTCGAAATCGAGGCGATCGCCGCCCGATAGATGGTGTCGGCGGGTACGCGAGCGAGTCTGCTCTGGGGACTCGTCGGCGCACTGGCATTCCTCGTGCTCGTCCAGGGGTACGAGTTGGTCGTCGGGCCGGGTGTGGACGTGTGGGTGAGGGCGGTGGTGGCCCTGGTCGTGGGAGTGGTGTCGGCGACCGCGACAGGTGCGGTCCGACGGCGGCTCGTCGCAATCCGGCGGAACGAAAGTCCTTAACTGGCGGACCGCGGACGTGTCGGTGCGGGCCAGGATGGCCGAACGGTAAGGCGCACGCTTGGAGAGCGTGTTCCCATCCGGGATTCTGGGTTCAAATCCCAGTCCTGGCGTTCGAGAGGCGACTGCAAGCCAGCACTCATACGTACGTTCCCATCAAGCCACGGCCGTACGAGGCTGTCAATCGTGTGTGGCACCGGCCGGACTGCATTCCTGTGACTGCTGACGGGTTCTCAGGACGGATCGTCATTCCGTGAGCGCCATGTATCGGCTCACCTCGAAGTGCGAATCCCGCTACGCCCGCCCACCCAATTCGATATCCAGCGGATCCTCGATTTCGCCCATCACCGCCTCGAGGGCGTCCGTGGCGGTGATCAACCCGACGACGTCACCCCGCTCGTCGACGACGAGCGCCAATTCCTGGTGTTCTTCCTGAAACCGGTCGACGGCGTCGCTGATATCCGTGTCTGCCTCGATCGACATCGGTGGCGCTGCCAGGTCGTCGATCGTCACGTCGCCATTCCGAAGCTCGTCGACGCGACCGACGACAGACGGCACGTAGACGATGCCCCGGAAATCGTCCAAATCGTCACCAACCACCGGGAACCGGGTATGTGGGCTATTGCCGATCCGGCTGATGTTCTCGTCGGCCGAGACCGCCGTCGAGAGGAACTCGATATCCTCGCGGTCGGTCATCACCTCACTGACGGGACGATCGCCCACCGCGAACGCGTTGAGGATTTCTTCCTTGCGCTCGTCGTCCAGGTCACCGCGATCGAGGAGTGAGCCCAGGCGATGGCGGAGGTCGGCCCGGGTTTCGATGATGTCGGCCTCGGTCTCCAGCCAGGCGCCAGTCATTTCGACGCCGAACAGTCCGAGCGTCCACTTCGCGACACTGTCGCCGACGATGATGACCGGGGAGATGAGTTTCGCGAACCAGTACAGCGGGGTCGCGCCATACCGGGCGACGAATTTCGTCCGTTCCACCCCGAGGTACGTCGGCGTCTGCTCGCCGTGCGTCAGGTGGAGGAGGTTGATGACGACAAAAGCCAGCACGCCCCCGGCACCGATCGACGCCAGTAGCGAATTCTGGAAAAACGGGTCGAACAGCGTCGACAGCGCCGGTTCGGCGACGATACCGACGGCGATGCTCGTCGCCGTGATGCCGACCTGACAGCTGGTGAGATAGATCTCGAGATTCTGGGTCATCTCCCAGGCGCGCCGGAGACCGGGCTCGTCGAACTCTTCGGCCGGATACTGTCGAACGCGGGTGAGCGCAAATTCGATCGCGACGAAGAACCCATTTGCCAGGATGAGCGCGAGCCCCGCGACGAGACGAATGGTGATCTCCAGCCCGTTCATCACCGCCGGGTATCGGGCCCAGGGACAAGACCGTGTGGACCCTGGCCAGGCCCGAGCGCACCCGACGGCCACCCATCCATCGTCGTGAAAAACAGGTCGCACCCCGGTCAGAACGCAGTGCCCTGCGATGGGTCGTACTCGCCGACGAGCTGCGTCGCGGCGAGGATGTCGCCCTCCATCGTGGCGGTCATCTGAACGACCGCTTTCCGCGCCCCGGGCGGCAGGCCCAGTTCCGTATCCAGCGCGAGGAGCTTGAAGCGATACCTGTGGGAGGTGTCCGGGGGCGACGGTCCACTGTAATCGGTCTCGACGAAGTCGTTGTACCCGACCGTCGCCCCGTCCCTCGCGGCGTCCCAGTCAGGGGGAATCGTCCCGATATCCGGGTCGATGTCCCACACCAGCCAGTGGTCGAACGTAAACCCGACCGCCCCGCGCGCGTCCGGATCGTCACAGACGAGCACGAGCGATTCTGCGTCCGCGGGGACGCCCTCAACCCGGAGTTCGGGATTGTCGTTCTCGTTCACGTACCCGACGAAGTCCGGCATCTGCTCCCCGTCATCGAACGCCGGGGACGTCAGTGAGAGGTCGCCGGTCTGTTCGACGTCGTCGTCCAAGAGTGATGTCACGCGTGAAACCCTCCAGGCGCTCCATCGACCCGGTGGGAAATAATTCTTCAGCACGCTGTATCCCGGGCATCCAACACGGCCAGTGGTCTCGTTCGAATCGTCGTCGTGACCAGCGTCCGCGAATCGGTTCGCTTACGGCACTCGCTCCAGTAGCCTCACGCATGGGTTTTGGCAGCTACGACGAGTCCGAACAACAGGACCAGACCGTCGATGCGTCCGAGGAGGGGGCCGTGAAGGCCCACGAAACCGATTTCGACGGCTCTGTCGAGTTCGACGCGGACGCGACGACCGACGAGCTCCTCGGGACGCTCAGCGAGATCAAAGAGCAGCGCGAGGACGAGACAGACGACTAAGTGCGCGGTCGACGGTCCACGCCGTCACTGTTGGCATCGAGCGGCTGGAACAGCGTCGGACCATCGACAGTGCAGTGGGACCGACTCTGCAGATCGATCCCGCGGATTGCCCCGGCGATCGCCGCCTGGATTTTTACTCGGAGCAGGACAAGCGGCCAGTATGGACAACACGGTCGTTGAGGGGGCTATCGCGGCAGAACGTGCAGAAGCGCTCGTGAATGCGGCAGGAACGAGCCTCAAGATGGGGTCCGGCGTCGCCGGGGCACTCCGACGGGGCGCGAACGGGCCGATCAATGAAGACGCAGTCTCCAAGGGGCCCGTCGACCTCGGGGCGGTCGCCGTCACCGACGCCTACGAGCTCGATGCTGAGTACGTGATCCACGCCGCTGCGATGCCACACTACGGCGACGGCCGAGCGACCGAGGAAAGTATTCGTGAGGCGACGCAGAACGCACTCGAGCGGGCCGACGAACTGGGGTGTGAATCGGTCGTCATGCCCGTTCTCGGGACCGGTGCAGCCGGCTTCGAGTTCGAGACGGGGGCAGAACTCGTCTGCGAGGAGGTGTGGGCGTACACGCCGGAGACCCTCAGCGACGTCCGTGTGATCGCGTACTCGACGGCCGAGTACGAGGCGCTCCAAGATATCGCCAATCAGGTGCGACAGTCCTGATCCCGTTTGCCCACGAAGCGGCGGGGAGAAAAAGCGGTCTGACGACGGATTGGCTCAATCCAACTGCCACCCACCGGGAGCTATATGCGTCGGCCCCGCGCCCCGTCGCGTATGGATATCCCGGGCCTCGACGGCCTCCCGCTCCAGCGTGGGGCGATTACCGGTGCGCTCGCGTTCGTTGCCGGGACCATCCTCGTCTTTCCTCTCCTCGTGGTGGCGGGCCCACCGCTCCGCGGGGCCGCGCTGAGTGCGCCCGTCGCGGTCGGGACGTTCAGCTACCTCGTCTTCCACGCCTGGCCGGTGGTGCTCGGCGGTCCCCCGACATTGCTCCTGTTCAGCGTCCTCCCGGGTGTGATACTCGTCGCGGCCGGGTACACGGTCGCTTCGGCAACCAGTGAGTCCGCGCGTGGCGGGCCCGCCCGCGGCGCGACCGTCGTCGTTGGCTACCTCGCACTCGCGGGGCTGTCGACTGCCTACATCCTCTGGCGTGGCCCGGGGCAGACGGCTCCCGGAGACGTCTCGGCCGGGCTCCTGTCGGTCGTCTTCGTCGTCGCTGTGGTGTTCTCGGGCGTGCTGTTTCCCCTGCTCTTCGGCGGGTTCGGGGGCATGCTCGCCGAGCGGCGCGGGCACTGACCGGGTCTGGGCGGAGCCGTCTCCGAGCCGCGCCGGGCCGGCAGCACGTCGATCAACCCCTCGATGACGTCGTCGTTGAGCGCGTTGCGAACGTCCGGTCGATGGATCCTCGCGCGGGCGACAACGCCGTCGTCACTGAGTTGCACCGCTAGCGAGTCGTTTCCGAGGTCCCCGAGTCTAGCGGTCATCGCACGGCGGAGGTGTCGCCGCGGTGGGTAGAGCGTTGTGCCACCGCCAGAAGCTGCGTGCCGGCACGAGCGGTGGGTGCACACCGGGTCCGCGATACGGACTGGCGGGCGATGGGTCCCCACTCGCGACGCACCGAGGGACGATTTGGTACTTCAACTTCCCACCCCGGTCGGTTCGCCGTGGGGGCTGGTGATGGCGGTGAATCCGGCGTACAGCCGTCAATTCCGTCGATTTTTCGTCCTGGAAGAATATCGACGAAGCCGGGCGACAGGACCCGAAATCACCACCATTTATATAGAATCACAATCATACATTCTCCTGAGTATGAGCCAACGCATGCAGGGCCAGCCCATGATCATTCTGGGCGATGACGCCCAGCGAATGAAAGACAAGAGCGCACAGGAGCACAACATCGCGGCCGCCCAGGCCGTGGCCGAGTCGGTTCGCTCCACGCTCGGTCCAAAGGGGATGGACAAGATGCTCGTCAACTCCCTGGGAGACATCATCGTCACGAACGACGGCGTGACGATCCTCGACGAGATGGACATCGACAACCCGACGGCGGAGATGATCGTCGAGGTCGCCGAGACCCAAGAAGACGAGGCAGGTGACGGCACGACGACCGCCGTCGCCATCGCCGGTGAACTGCTCGGGAACGGCGAGGACCTGCTTGAGCAGGACATCCACCCGACGGCCATCATCAAGGGCTTCTCGATGGCCGCGGAGGAGGCCCGCGACCGGATCGACGACATCGCCATCGACGTCGACCGCGAGGACGAGACGATCCTCTCGCAAGTCGCCGAGACCTCGATGACGGGCAAAGGGGCCGAACAGCACAAGGAGTTCCTCGCAGATCTCGTCGTCGAGGCGGTCCGGGCGGTAACCGTGGAAGCCGACGACGGGACGTACGTGGCCGACCTGGCCTACCTCGAGGTCGAGACCCGAACCGGCAGCCCCGCCAGCGAGTCAGAGGTCTTCCCCGGGAGCATCGTGGACAAGTCCCTCCTCCACGAGGACATGCCCCTCGAGTTCGAGGACGCGAACGTCCTCCTCATGGACACGCCGATCGAGGTCGAGTCGACCGACGTCGACACCGAGGTCAAGGCGACCGATCCGGACCAGATCCAGCAGTTCATCGAACAGGAAGAAGAACAGCTCCGCCAGATGGTCGAGCACATCGACGAGATCGGCGCGGACGTCGTCTTCTGCCAGAAGGGCATCGACGACATGGCCCAGCACTACCTGGCGAAGAAGGGCATCAACGCCGCCCGCCGGACGAAAAAGTCCACGCTCGAGTTCCTCACCGACGTTGTCGGGGCCCCCATCGTCTCCGATCTCGACAGCGCGACCGCCGACGACCTCGGGAGCGCGAACGTCCGGTACGACGAGGAGGAAGAGCTGTACTACGTCGAGGGGACCAACGAGGACTCCCACGGCGTGACGCTCCTGCTCCGTGGATCGACGGAGCACGTCGTCGACGAGATCGAGCGCGGCGTCCAGGACGCCATGGACGTCGTCGCCGACACGATCGTCGAGGGGACGGTTCTCCCCGGCGGCGGCGCGCCCGAAGTCGACGTGGCGGGCCACCTCCGGGACTACGCTGACTCGGTCAGTGGCCGCGAGCAGCTGGCCATCGAGGCCTTCGCCGACTCGCTCGAGGTCATCCCGCGCGTCCTGGCCGAAAACGCGGGTCTCGACTCGATCGACACGCTGGTCGATCTCCGGGCCGCTCACGAGGGTGGCGAGGAACACGCCGGGCTGAACGTCTTCAGCGGCGACGTCGAGGATACCTTCGAGGCCGGCATCGTCGAGCCCGCCCACGCCAAGCGGCAAGCCGTCTCCTCGGCCGCCGAAGCCGCCAACCTCGTGCTGAAGATCGACGACATCATCTCCGCCGGCGACCTGTCCACGGAAGGCGAAGGCGACGAGGGGCCGCCGGGCGGCGGTGGCATGGGTGGCGGCATGGGCGGGATGGGTGGCATGGGCGGCGCGATGTAAGCCCGGTCCCGCCACACCGTTCCGCCGAAACGTGTCGACGTCGCGTTCCCACATTTCTCGTCGCCTGTCTCGTTCGAACCGTCTCGTGTGACTGCCCAGCAGCAGGTTCCTCGGGCGTCTTTCCACGAAACCGATTGCTTCCGGCGGTAACCGTAATGGGAGATCGACAGTCGATATCGGTCCCGTGCTCACGGCTCAACTCGAGCACGCCCGCCCGTGAGAGCGGTCTCCCCAGGCCGCCACCGTTTCGGCCGTTCCGGAACCGCCCCGGCCACGCTCTTTCACGCGGCCACCGTGGATCGGTGCGATGTCGTCGCACGTCTCCGCCGCGGAGGACCCAGTCGATGCAGCCGAGCCACCGTCGGATGCCGCATTGCGAGTCGTCTACCAGGCGGTTCGCGCCCTCGTCGCCGATGACGGCGTCGTGACTGCCGGAGATCTGTCGACCGTGACGAGTCCGGACGCGGATGCCGGGGCTGCCGCGATGGACTCCCTCGCACGCAGGGGCCCGATCGACGTCGAGCCGCTCGACGTGGCGGGTGAACCAACCTGGGCGGTCACCCGAACGGACCGATGGTAGTCCGCGCGGCGTTCGACACGCAGTGGCGTGTCGCGTGTCCCGATGGCCACGTCCGCCTCGAGCCCGCCACCCAAACCGCGACGGCCTACTGCGAAACCTGCGGTCGGTCCTACGACTTCGCCGCCCTCGTCGACAGAC
>CAYLJD010000040.1:0-19459 GCA_964383875.1 uncultured Halobacteriales archaeon | reverse complement strand
CCCAGCCGGCGTGGGGCGGCATCCCGTACTTGAACATCTTCGTGTAGTACTCGAAGGCCGCCGGCTCGAGCCCCTGCTGCTCGAAGCCCGCGACGAGTTCCTCGTAGCGGTGTTCGCGCTGGCCGCCCGAGACGAGTTCCATCCGGGGATGGTTGAGGTCGAAGCCGGTCGACAGTGTGTCGTCCTCGTCGGTGTCTTTGATGTAGAATGGCTTGACCTCGCTCGGCCACTGCGTGATGAAGTAGTGTCGGCCAACATCGTCGCCGAGGGCCCGCTCGGCCTCGGTCGGGAGGTCGTCCCCCCAGACGAGAGGGTCGTCGAGCGCCCCGGTCGCGTTGACCCGCTTGATCGCCTCCTCGTAGGTCAACCGCGGGAACTCGGGTGCGGGGACGTCGAAGTCTACGGCCAGCCCCAGGGTGTCGAGTTGGGGCCCGCAGTTGTCCCGGACACCCCGATACGCGGCCCGGACGATCTGCTCGCAAACGTCCATCGCCTCGGCCGCATCGAAAAATGCGGATTCGAAATCGATCGACGTCGCCTCGTTCAGGTGGCGTGGCGTGTTGTGCTCCTCGGCCCGGAAGATCGGCCCGATCTCGAACACCCGCTCCAGGCCGGACCCGACCATGAGCTGTTTGAACAGTTGCGGGCTCTGGTTCATGAACGCCTCGCGGCCGAAGTAGGTCACGGGAAACAGCTCCGTCCCTCCCTCGGTCCCCGTCGCGACGATTTTCGGCGTCGTGATCTCCGTACACCCGCTTTCTCGGAACGCCGCTCTGACGGCCCGAAGGACCTCGGCACGGATTTCGAAGACAGCCTGGACCTCGGGTTTGCGCAGGTCGAGTGTGCGGTTGTCGAGCCGCGTCGAGAGATCGGCGTCCACTTTCCCCGACGGGTCAAGCGGCAGTTCCGGATCGGCCGGTGCGACGACATCGAGCGACTCCGGGACGATCTCGACACCAGTCGGGGCCCGATCCTCTTCCTCCACCGCGCCGGTCACCGACACGACGCTTTCGCGGTGGACTGCAAGGGCCCGCTCGACGAGCTCGTCGGCCATCGAATCCTTCTCGAATTTCACCTGGATCCGGCCGCTCCCGTCCCGGAGGATCAGAAAGGCGATCCCACCGAGGTCGCGAATTTCGTGGACCCAGCCGGCGACAGTGGCGGTCTCGCCGGGGGCGGCGTCGGCCGCCATAGTTCGGTCGTCCATAGCGAGAGCTTCCGGTGGGCCGGACTTAAGGCCACCCACTCGCCTGCGCAGGGTTCTTCCACCCCAGATCGGGTCGGGCCGGTCACGAGCCGCGGAGATCGCTCCCCGGTGGCGTTCGAGGCTACTCAGTCCCACTCTGGGGTCTCTGCTGAGGGATTCGGGAACGGTGTCACGCCGCCCCGATCCCGCTTACCCTGCGACTTGTCCCTGCCACTCCCGGACGCGGCTGGCCGTGACACCCTGGACGTTCTCGGCAATGGCGGCTGGATCGACGTCGATCAGATCCGTTGGTTCTTCGACCCCGGCGTCAGCCAGCTTCTCGGCCGTCGCGCTGCCGATCCCGTCGAGGTCTTCGAGGGCCTCGATCGCTTGTTCGGCCTGGTACTCACGGTAATTGCAGATCGGACAGCCGAGTTCCCAGGGATCGTCGTCACCGTCGGTGACGACCAGTTCTGGGAGGTCGTGTTCGTCGCAGCGGGCGTCGGTCACGTCGATCTCACCCCGCCGCGGGAGTGGCAGCGAATACTCACACTCCGGATATCGGGTGCAGCCCACCAGCCTGGAGCCATTTCGAAGTCGCTTGATCGCGAGGGCCCCGCCGTGCGCCGATCCACAGTCTGGACAGTCGCCGATGACTTCGTCCTCGGTCTCCGCGGCGGCCTCGGCTTGACACCGCGGGCAGCCGTGAACGAAGGTGTCCCGGCCGGCAAGCATCTTCACGTGGTGGGTGTCGTGATCGTTGCACGTTTCCTCGAGGACGAGCGGTTCGCCGGTGTTGGGCAACGGGAGGGTGAATCGACAGTCCGGAAAGCCATCACAGCCGACGAAGTACGACCCCTGGCCACTCCGGCGGACGAGCAAATCCTCGCCGCAGTCCGGGCACGGACCGAGCCGCCGATCTGCCTTCAGGGATTCCTGAATGTGTTCGCCGATTTCCTCGCGGGAATCCCGGAGGGCCTCGAACACCTGCAGCAACATCTCCCGGGACTCCTCAGTCACGTCTTCGAGTGTCGCGTCGCCGTCGGCGATGGCCGCCATGTCGGCCTCCAGCTGGGCGGTCATCTCGTCACTCACGACACGCTCTGCGTAGGCGTCGGCGGCGTCGACGACCGCTTTTGCGAGGGCTGTCGGTCGCGGTGGATCACTCTCGACGTACCCTCGATCGTAGAGCTTCTCGATCACCCCGTGGCGGGTTGCTTTTGTTCCGAGCCCCATCTCCTCCATCGTCTCGATCAATCGAGACTGACCGTACCGCCGCGGGGGTTGGGTCTGCTTCGCTTCCAGCCGCGTCTCCCGGACCGCCAGCGTATCACCCTCCTCGACCGCCGGCACGTAGTTCTCGCTCGTGCTCGAGTACGGGTAGACCGTGTGGTAGCCGGGCTCGATCAGCCGTTTGCCGTTGGCCTTGAGCTGGCACCCGTTTGCCTCCAGCACCACGCGGAGGTGCGCCCATTCTGCCGGCTCGGCCACGGTCGCGAAGAATCGCCGAACGACGAGTTCGTAGATCTCCCACTCGGCCTCGCTCAGATCGCCCCGTGATGGCTGTTCGCCGGACGGATGGATCGGGGGGTGGTCGGTCGTCTCCTCGTCGCCTCGCGTCGGGTCGATCGTGTCGGTGTCAAGGAGATGTTCGGCGTCTTCGCCGAAGTGTGGACTCGCGACGAACGATTCGAGGAGGGCGACCGGATCGAGGTCGTCCGGGTAGACGGTATTGTCCGTCCGCGGGTACGTGATGTACCCCGCGGTATACAGGTCCTCGGCGATCGACATGGCTCGCTGGGCGGCGTAGCCGAGCGATCCCGCGGCGCTGATGAAGGCTGTCGTGTTGAACGGGGCTGGGGGATCGTCGGTCCGCCGGCGCCGTTGGACCTCGGTGGCTTCGGCGGTCCCGGCCGCTTGGAGCCGATTGTGGACCGCGACGGCCGTCTCTTCGTCCCAGACGCGCTCGGCCTCACTGCCGTCGTCGTCGTAGAAGTACTGCGCCTCGAACGACTCGTCGTCTTTCGCCAGATCGGCGAACAGCTCCCAGTAGTCTTCCGGATCGAAGGCCTCGATCTCGCGTTCGCGCTCGACGAGCAGCCGGAGTGTGGGTGACTGGACACGACCGACCGAGATGAAGTCGTCACCGAGCTGGCGGGCCGACAGCGAGAGGAATCGGGTGAGTGCGGCCCCCCAAACGAGGTCGATGACCTGGCGCGCCTCCCCGGCGGCCGCGAGGTCGAAATCCAGACCGTCGGGATTCTCGAAGGCTGCGCTGACCTCGTCGTCCGTGATCGACGAGAAGCGCACGCGTTCGACGGGAGCGTCCGTCTCCTCGCGAATGATGTCGTAGGCTTCCTTCCCGATCAGTTCGCCCTCCCGATCGTAGTCTGTGGCGATCGTGACCCTGTCGGCGTCGCGCGCGAGTTGCCTGAGCGTCCTGACGATGTTTTCCTGGGTCGGCTCGGTCACGACCGCGGCGTCGATGAGCTCGACCGGTTCCACGTCCCGCCAGTTCTCGTACTCCGGCGGGAAATCGAGTCCGACGACGTGGCCGGACAACCCGACGACAACCGTCCCACCCCACTGGTAGACGTTCACGCCATTGCGCCGCTCGGCCGTCGCCGCTCCCTCACTCAGAATCTCTGCGATCCGACGGGCCGCGTTCTCTTTCTCCGTTATTATCAATTCCACGATGTGTATCCTCCGGCTGACGAACGGTCGGTCATTGCCCACTCCTAGGCCGGTCGCCCTTCTAAGCTTTTCGGGTGAAATCGACCGTTAGCGGCCGTGTGCGTGCCCATGCGCGCGTACTGTTACGGTGTCACTGATGGCTTCGAAGGCGCGGTTGTCCGGATCCGTGCGAGCCCGGACATATCACTTTCCCCGCGTGCGCCTGGGCGCCCGCGTGGTTGATCGGTGAACCGGGCTCGGGGCGACGACACTAAGGGTTCTCCGGTCATCGGCTGAGCCGATGGACGACTCCCGCCGGGATGTCCTGCTGTTCATCGCGTCCCAACTCGTCTTCGTGGCTGCGTTGATCCACCTCGGTATCGGGTCGGTCGAGTGGCTGCGGTACGCGAGTCTCGGCATTCTCGTCCCGCCGGACATCCGTTGGCCACTCTTCGTGGGCTCCGGGCTGGCAGTGCTCGCCGGGATGGGACTCGCGTATCGGTCGTCGCGAGAACGGGTGTTCTACGTCGCCGGGATCGTCGCCATGGTGGGGTACGTCGTCGCCTACTTCGGGTGGCACATCGGCGGCCATCGTCCCTTGTTTCTCGTCGGCCCGTCGACTGGGCACGAGTTGACGCTCTCAGTCCTGGTCGATCACTACTTCGCGGGGCCGATGGAGACGATTTCGCTCACCGTGGAGCTGATGGCTGCCGCACTGTTGGCCATCCTCGCCGCCGACGCGGACCAGTAAGCTCTACACGACTAGCCATCGAGCGCCTCTCTGAGTCGCTGGTTTACTTCGCCCGGATCGGCGCTGCCGCCGGTGGCTGCCATGACCTGGCCGACGAGGAAGTTGAGGGCCTCCTCTTCACCGTTCGTGAAGTCTGCGACGGCCTCTGGGTTCTCGTCGATCGCCCGCTCGACGGCCGTCGCCACGGCGTCGCCGGTCGTCTTCCCCAATCCCTCGCGATCGACAATTGTGTCTGGATCGTCTCCCTCGTCGAGCATGGTCCGAAGGACGGTCTCACGGGCGTTTTTCGCCGTAATTTCCTCGGTTGCCACGAGCTCGACGAGGCGACGAACGTCGCCGAGCCGGTCGGTGATGTCGGTGATCTCTCTGTCGCGGTAGTTGAGTTCGCCTAGGAGGTTGTCGGCGACCCAGGTCGCCGCGAGATCGGGATCGAATTCGGTCGCGATCGCCTCGTAGAAATCCGCGACCTGCTTCGTCGTCGTGAGTTTCCGGGCGGCTTCCACGTCCAGGCCGTACTCCTCGCGGAAGCGCTCTCGGCGTGCGTCAGGGAGTTCCGGGATCTCGATCTCGGTTCGCCACCCGGCGACCTCGAGCGGCGGGAGGTCGGCCTCCCTGAAGTACCGGTAGTCCTTTTCGGCCTCCTTCGAGCGCATCGAAACCGTGATCCCGCGGGCCTCGTCCCAGTGGCGCGTTTCTTGCTCGACCACGCGGCCGCGCTCGACGGCGTTCCGTTGTCGCTGGGCCTCGTAGGCCAGCGCCTTCTGGGCGCCCTTGTGACTCGAGATGTTCTTGACTTCCGTGCGGTTGGCCGATTCGAGGACCTCGTCCTCGACCGAGCCAGACTCGTCGACCGCGGCCGCGTCGACGACCGAGAGGTTCGCGTCGACTCGCAGACTGCCGTCCCGTCCGGCGTCGAAGACGCCGAGATACTCGAGCACTTCCGTCAGCTTTGCGAGGAAGGCCCTGACCTCGTGAGCACCGCGGAAGTCCGGCTCGGTGACGATTTCGAGCAGGGGGATTCCGGCCCGATTGTAGTCGATCAGCGTGTACTCGGCCGTGTCGATCGAGCCGCCCTTGTGCCGGAGGCTTCCGGGGTCTTCCTCGAGGTGGGCTCGTTCGATGCCGACTGTCCGTCGCTCCCCCTCGACGGTGAACTCGAGCGAACCGTCCTGACAGATCGGGGCGTCGTACTGGGAGATCTGGAAGTTCTTCGGCAGGTCCGGGTAGTAGTAGTTCTTCCGGTGAAAGGCAGTCTCCGCTGGAATGTCGGCGTCGATTGCCTTTCCCACTTTGACCGCGGCTTCGACGGCGCCCTTGTTGAGGACCGGCAGGGCACCGGGGAGCCCGAGACACACCGGACAGGTGTGCGTGTTCGGGTCGGCGTCGGCCAGGTCCGTGGAACAGCCACAGAATATCTTGGTGTCCGTCTCGAGCTGGACGTGGACCTCGAGACCGATCACCACCGCGAGGTCGCGACTCGCTCTCGCCTCGGCCGTCATTGGCCGGAGTTCGGCGTCCGCCCGCTAAAGGATACCGACGTCCGGTGAGCGTCCCACGGCCGTCCGGGACGGCAGAACACATCAAATATGTTTAGTATGTCTGACGTAACTTTATGGGCGTTCGCGGGCCGAATACGTCGTATGTGTGCCAACCGCGTGGAGGAACTCGAATCGCGAGTGACCGAACTGGAGGCGTCGGTGGAGGGATTGACGGACGAACTGCTTGAGTGTAAGGTGCGCATTCGGGAGCTCGAGAACGCCGTGGACGAGGACCTCGGATTCGCCCCTGAACCGGCGATAGAGCCGCTCGAATCCGAGGATGAGAGCGACGTGGCCGACAGGTCTAAACCCGAGGCCCCCGACGACGGCGACAAGGCGGAGGATCCGGACGCGGAGATCATCGTCGCGTGAGGCCGGGACCCCCCTACGAGCGCCCCCATGCACATCAAAGAGCTCGTACTCGATAACTTCAAGAGTTTTGGGCGGAAGACGCGCATTCCATTCTACGAGGACTTCACGACGGTAAGTGGCCCGAACGGGTCCGGCAAGTCCAACATCATCGACTCGATCCTCTTTGCGCTCGGACTCGCTCGCACCTCCGGCATCCGCGCGGAGAAGCTGACGGACCTGATCTTCACGCCCGGCCACCAGGAAGGCGAGTCCTTCCAGGGCGAACGCGAGGCGAGCGTGGAGGTCGTGCTCGACAACACCGACGGGACCCTGTCCCGCTCGCAGGTCGTCAACGCGGCCGGGAGCGACGACATCGGTGACGTCTCCGAGCTGGCCATCAAACGTCGTGTCAAGGAAACCGAGGAGAACTACTACTCCTATTACTACATCAACGACCGGTCGGTGAACCTCTCGGACATCCGGGACCTCCTCTCGCAGGCTGGCGTCACACCGGAAGGGTACAACGTCGTCATGCAGGGTGACGTCACGGAGATCATCAACATGACGCCCGGCCACCGGCGGCAGATCATCGACGAGATCGCCGGGGTGGCCGAATTCGACGCCAAGAAAGAGGCCGCATTCGCTGAACTGGAGGTCGTCGAGGACCACATCGACGAGGCCGAACTCCGCATCGGCGAGAAGGCTGACCGTCTCGAACGGCTCGAGGACGAGCGGGAGACGGCGCTGGAGTACCAGGACCTCAAGGAACGCAAGGCCGAGTACGAGAGTTATCGGAAGGCCGCCGAACTCGAGGACAAGCGGGCGGAACTCGCCGACCTGACAGACGACATCGAGGCGTTGGAGGCGACGTTGGCCGAACGGCAGGCCGAACTCGACGAACGCCAGGCCCGCGTGATGGACCTCGAGGACGACCTCGCGGATCTGAACGCGGAGATCGAGCGCAAGGGCGAGGACGAACAACTCGAGATCAAGCGGGAAATCGAGGAGATCAAGGGGGACATCGCCCGGCTAGAGGACCGGATCGAGAGTGCCGAAGAGACGGCCCAGGCGGCCGAGGCCAAACGCCGGCAGGCGTACGTCAAGATCGACCGCAAGCAGGAGTCCATCGAGGAACTCGAGTC
Source organism: uncultured Halobacteriales archaeon (assembly GCA_964383875.1). Lineage (GTDB taxonomy): Archaea > Halobacteriota > Halobacteria > Halobacteriales > Haloarculaceae > CAYLJD01. The sequence goes on along the minus strand of CAYLJD010000040.1, from coordinate 11,818 downwards.
CGAGATCCGCGAGGCGAAGGTCGCGAAGTCGTCGGTCGTGGCCGACATGCAGGACAAAGAGTCGGCGCTCGCCGAGGTCGAGGCGGAGATCGAGTCACTCGGGAGCGAATTCGAGGCGGTCAAGGCCGAACTCCAAGAACGCAAGGCAGCCCTCGAGGCGGCGAAAGACGAGAAGAACGAGCTCCAGCGAGAGCAGGACCGCCTGCTCGACGAATCGCGGCGGCGCGCGAACGAGCACCGCGAAACCGAGGAGGCGATCCAGGCGGCGCAGGGCCGGATCCCCGACCTCCGCGACGAGATCGACGACCTCGAGGACGAGCTCCAGAAGGCGGAGCGCAACCGGGCGACGATCCGCGAGGCCGTCTCGGAACTCCGCGAGGACCAGGAATCGCTGCAAGCCGAGCTCGACGAGATCGAAGACGACCTCACGGCGGCCCAGCAGGAGTACGCCGAGCTGGAGGCAAAGGCCGACGAGAACGGCGATGCCTCCTACGGGCGAGCCGTCACGACCATCCTGAACAGCGACGTCGGTGGCGTGCACGGGACGGTGGGCCAGCTCGGAAGTGTCGATCGGGACGTGGCGACTGCGTGCGAGACGGCCGCCGGCGCCCGCCTGGCGAACGTGGTCGTGGACGACGACGGCGTCGGTCAACGGTGCATCGAGCACCTCAAGTCGCGCAACGCCGGCCGGGCGACCTTCTTGCCGTTGACAGAAATGGACGAGCGCCCGCTCCCGCCGCTGCCCGAGTCCGACGGCGTCGTCGACTTTGCGTACAATCTCGTCGAATTCGAGGACGCGTACGCGGGCGTCTTCTCGTACGTCCTCGGCGACACCGTCGTCGTCGAGGACATCGAGACCGCCCGGGAGCTGATGGGCCGGTTCCGATCGGTCACGCTCGATGGCGATCTCGTGGAGAAGTCCGGGGCGATGACAGGCGGATCGACCTCGGGGTCCCGCTACTCCTTTGCCGGGAGTGAGGGCGCCCTGGAACGGGTCGCCGAACGGATCAACGAACTCGAGGCCGAGCGGGACGCGGTTCGGGCCGACTTGCGCGAGGTCCAAACCCAACTGGAGGATGCCCGTGAGCGCGAGTCCGAGGCGGCCGGCCAGGTCAGGGACATCCAGACGGAGATCCAGCGCACCGAGGGCGAGGTCGCGAGCGTCGAAGACGAGATCGCCGATCTCGAACGCCAGCTCGAAGACATCGAGACCGAACGCGAACGGGTCGGCGACGAGATGGAAGCGATCGAAGCGGACATCGACGAACAGGCGGCGGAGATCGACGCCATCGAGGCGGAGATCGAGGAATTGCAGGCCGAAATCGAGGACTCCGAACTCTCCCGTCTCACGGCCGAAGCCGAGGAGCTCGAGGCGGAAATCGCCGATCTCGAACGGGAAGTAGACGAGATCGACGCCCGCCTGAACGAACACCAACTCGAGAAGCAATACGCAGAGGACGCCATCGCCGACTTGGAGGAGACGATCGAGACGGCCGAGGAACGAAAACAGGACGCCGAAGCACAGATCGCCGAGCTCGAGGACGGGATCGCCGACAAGGAGGACGTGCTCGCAGAGAAGGAAGCGGCGGTCGAGGAGCTGGAGGACGAACTCTCGGGCCTCAAGGACGAGCGCGAATCGCTGCGAGAAACGCTGGCCGAAGCCCGCGAGGCACGGGACGACCAACAGACGCAGGTCAGCGCGGTCGAGGGCGACCTGGAGGAGGCGCGGGCTGACGCCGAGCGGCTGCGGTGGGAAATCGAGGAACTCGAATCGGCCGTCGGCGACTACGACCCGGCTGACGTCCCGGACCACGAGGAGGTCGAAGCCGAAATCGAGCGGCTCGACGGGAAGATGGCGGCGCTGGAGCCGGTGAACATGCTGGCGATCGAGGAGTACGACGAGGTGGAAGCCGAGCTGGCCGAACTCGAAGACCGGAAGACCGTGCTCGTCGAAGAGGCCGACGCCATTCGCGACCGCATCGACACCTACGAGTCCCGCAAGAAGGAGACGTTCATGGCGTCCTTCGAGTCGATTAACGAGCACTTCGAGGACATCTTCGAACGCCTGTCGAACGGCACGGGCCACCTCCACTTGGAGAACGCGGAGGATCCGTTCGACGGGGGGCTGACGATGAAGGCCCAGCCCGGCGACAAGCCCATTCAGCGGCTCGACGCCATGAGCGGCGGCGAGAAGTCCCTGACGGCACTCGCGTTCATCTTCGCCATCCAGCGGCACAATCCGGCGCCGTTCTACGCGCTGGACGAGATCGACGCGTTCCTCGACGCCGCCAACGCCGAACTCGTCGGCGAGATGGTCGACGAACTGGCCGGTGACGCGCAGTTCATCGTCGTGTCACACCGGTCTGCCATGCTCGAACGGTCGGAGCGGGCGATCGGGGTGACGATGCAGCAGAACAACGTCTCCGCCGTGACCGGCATCGACCTCTCCGGCGGCGAGGCGGAGGTACCGGCGGATGATTGACCAGCCCAGCGAGGGGCTGGCGCATCGGCCCTGTGCGGGGCTCAGCGCCACGAGGGGGCCTCGGTGTGTCGGATAGCGAGATCCCTCTCGATATTGCCGGCCACGAGCGCCGCGACCGACCGGACGATGGTCCGACGCTCCCCGAGCCGCTGACCGACGACGAGGATCCCGAGGACCCCGAGTCGGGGACGGACGAGGTCGAGCCCGTCGAGGTGCTCGTGCAGCTGGCTCGTGACGGCGAAATCGACCCGTGGGACATCGACATCGTCGAGGTGACCGACAAGTTCCTCGAGCGGATCGACGGCTCGGACCTGCGGACCTCCGGGCGCGCCCTCTTTTACGCGAGCGTCCTCCTCCGGATGAAGTCCGACGCGATGCTCGCAGTCGACGACGAACCCGACGAGCCAGAGCCCGATCCGTGGGAGGCACCGCTGGCGGCCGACGAGCCGATCGAGGGACCCGACCCGTTTGCCGCGCTTGAGGCTGAGATGGACCGGCGGCTCGATCGCAAACGCGCCCGGGGAACGCCCCAAACCCTCGACGAACTGGTCCGTGATCTGCGAGAGGCCGAGCGCGAGGGCTGGTGGAAGGAGGGTCGCGAGTACGACACCACCGGCTCCCCGCGTGGATTCCACCGTGGAACTCAACAGCTGGACTACCGCGGGGCCGACGACATGCGGCTGGACGACGAGCCTACCGCCGCGGACGTGACTGGTGCGACGCACGGCGAGGACGTCGACGAGATCATCGGTGCCGTCTGGGCGGCGCTTTTAGAACAGTACGAAGCCGGCCGGGACGAGGTCCTGTTCCGGGAACTCGTCGAGACCGGCGGGAGTCGCGTCGAGACGTTTCTCGGCGTCCTCTTTCTGGCCCATCGGGGACAGGTGGTCCTCGAACAGGCCGAAATCTTCGGCGACCTCTGGATACAGGATCCGAACGCGACCGCGGTATCCGACGAGGCTGTCGCAGACTGACGCCGCCGCGTGTCCGCGGTGCCCGACGCATTCGTACACTACCCACCGCTCAAGCGGTGGGTTTCCGCGCTGGACTTTTATGAATGCGCCGCCCGGTCGGTTCCCATGGACACGCATCCGGTCCGTGTCGTTGACGCGTTCACGGCGACGCCGATGGCTGGCATACCAGTTTGTGTGGTACTCGACACCAGTGATCTCAGTCACGCCCAACGCAGTGCGATCGCCGGCGAAGTCGGGCCGTCCGAAACGGCGTTCGTGGACGATTCGACGGTCTCTGTCATCAGCGACCACGACCAGGGCCGAGGGATCCACGTCGCCATCGCCGTTATGTCGGCCCTACGGGAGGCTGGCCGGATCGACGATGGGACGATCGAGCTCCAGATGGGCGACAGCGAGACCACCGCCACGGTCGGATCTGCCGGTCGCGCGTGGGTCGACGTCCCGTCGCCGGAACTCCGCGAATCGGCCGTTTCCGAGGACACTGCCGCGGCGGCTCTCGGCGTCGATCCGGCGACAGTCCGGGATGTCGCTGCCGATTTTCCGTTGGCCCGCGCGTCACAGGGACGCGGGTATCTGGTGGTTCCGGTCAACTTTCTGGGGTCGCTGAGCGGCGCCACGCCGGACCGCGAAGCGGTGGCTGAGCTGTTGGATGAAACGGGGGCGGCGGGGATCTACGCGATCACGTTCGATACGCTCGAGACAGATTCGGACATCCACGGCCAACTGGTCGGACCGACTGGCCGGTCGTCGTGGGTGACTGGTGAGGCGGCTGCGTGTGCCGTCGCCGTCGCCCGCCATCACGGCGCCACTGACCGGGAGACTGTGCGCGTCGAGGAAGGAGACCTACTCGACCGGCCGGCACGGATCTCGGTGCGGGCGGATGGGGACTGGCAGGTCGGGGGACGCGCGACCACGACACTCGAGGGTAGCGTCGCCGTGCCCCCGGACGAATCGGACGACGACATCGTCGTGGTCTGACCCCATCGTCCTGCAGTCCGTCACTTCAGAAGGTTCTTTACAATGGTTACCGACTGCACAAACACGCATATGGCTGTACGCTGGCTCGCGGATGTCCGGGCCGACGACCTCTCGGCGGTGGGCGGGAAGGCCGCTTCGCTCGGGGAAATGACGGCGGCCGGCCTGCCAGTGCCACCGGCGTTCGTCGTCACCGCGGATACGTATCGCCGCTATCTGCAGGCCGCCGACCTCGAAGCGGCACTGTCCGATGTGCTCGACGTGGACGCCGACGATGCCTCTGATCTGGCTGACGCGAGCGAGACGGCCCAGGAGTTGCTCCTTCAGACACCACTTCCGGATGACGTCCGCCAGGAGATTCTCGAGGCCTACGACCGCATCGGGGAGAACGTGCCGGTGGCGGTCCGCTCGTCGGCGACCGCCGAGGATCTCCCGGACGCCTCCTTTGCCGGCCAGCAGGAAACCTTCCTCAACGTGACGCAGGACCGGCTCCTGGAGCGGGTCCGCCAGTGTTGGGCGTCACTCTTCACCCAGCGGGCCATCTACTACCGGCAGCAGCAGGGCTTCGAGCACGCCGACGTCGACATCGCCGTCGTCGTCCAGGAGATGGTTGACGCGGAGAAAAGCGGTGTCATGTTCACCAGCCACCCCTCGACCGGTGCAGAGGTCGTCACGATCGAAGCCGCCTGGGGACTCGGCGAGGCGGTCGTCTCCGGGGCGGTCACACCGGACAACTACGTGATCGACCGGACGACTGGCGACATCAGCGATATGTCGATTGCCGAGAAGAAGGTCATGCACGTCCGCGACGAGGAGACCGGCGAGACGGTCGAGCGGGCGGTACCCGAGACGCAGCGCACCGAGCGGGTTCTCGGCGATGCGGAACTCGCTGACCTGAGTGACCTCGGCGTCGAGATCGAGGAGTACTACGGCGAGCCCCAGGACGTCGAGTGGGCCATCGCGGACGGCTCGATCCACCTCCTCCAATCCCGGCCGATCACCACGATCAGTGACACGGCAGCCGTCCAGGGGAGCGTCGCGGACGGCGGCGTCGCCGAGACGGCGGACGAGGGGAACGAGGTCGTGGTCTCCGGGCTGGGCGCGAGTCCCGGCCGGGCGTCCGGGCGCGTGTGCATCGTCGACGACGTGGACCACCTGGACACGGTCGAGGAGGGGGACGTGATCGTCACGGCGATGACGACGCCGGACATGGTCCCGGCGATGAAGCGCGCCTCCGGCATCGTCACGGACGAGGGGGGCATGACGTCACACGCGGCCATCGTCTCCCGGGAACTCGGCGTTCCCGCGGTGGTGGGAACCGAGGTTGCCACGGCGGAACTTCGGGACGGCCAGGTGGTCACAATCGACGGGGAGAAGGGCTCGATCGAGACGGGTGCGGCCGACAACGGCGAGCACGACGCCATTGCGGACGTCCGTCCCCAGGCGCCCGTCAAGCCGATGACGGCGACGGAGGTGAAGGTCAACGTCTCGATCCCGGACGCCGCAGAACGGGCTGCAGCGACCGGGGCCGACGGCATCGGCTTGCTCCGACTCGAGCACATGATCCTCTCGCTCGGGAAGACCCCCCAGCGATACATCGCTGACGAGGGCGAGGAGGCGTACGTGGAACGGATCGTCGACGGCGTCCGACGGGTGGCCGACGAGTTCCACCCCAGACCGGTGCGGGTTCGGACGCTCGATGCACCGACGGACGAGTTTCGCCAACTCGAGGGTGGCGACGACGAGCCGGTCGAGCCGAATCCGATGATGGGCTTCCGTGGGATCCGGCGGAGTCTCGCCCGCCCGGACGTGTTCCGCCACGAACTCGAGGCCTTCCGGCGTCTCTACGAGGCAGGCTACGACAACGTCGAGATCATGTTTCCCCTCGTCAACGACGCCGAGGACGTCCGCCGGGCTAGGGCGCTCATGGCGGAGGCGGGCATCGACACCGACCGCCGTCGCTGGGGCGTCATGATCGAGACGCCGGCGAGCGCCTTGGGCGTCGATCGAATGGCCGCGGAAGGCATCGACTTCGCCAGCTTCGGGACGAACGATCTGACGCAGTACACACTCGCGGTCGACCGCAACAACGAACGCGTCGCCGACCGGTTCGACGAACTCCACCCGGCCGTCGTGGAACTGATCGAGCAGACGATCGACACGTGCCGCGAGCATGGCGTCGACACGGGAATCTGTGGCCAGGCCGGTTCGGACACGGTGATGGTCGGCAAACTGGTCCGCGCCGGCATCACCTCGATCAGCGCCAACATCGACGCTGTCCGTGACGTCCAGCACGAGGTCAAGCGCGTCGAACAGAAGCTCGTCCTGGATTCGATTCGGTAGGACCGACCGCACCCGAAACCCCTAAGCGAGTCGACTGGCTCGAACCGGGTATGCAGCAGGTCGGGCGCGCCGAGCCCCAGGATTTCGACCGCGTCCTCTCCTCGATGTGTACCGACCCACACCCGCAGGCTCGCGCGGCCGCGACCCGCTTTCTCGCCACGAATCCCGGCGATCCAGGGACCTACCAGACGGTCGCCGACCTCGAACGTGAGGTCGTCGAGACGCTCGGGACGATCGCCGGCGATCCCGACGCAGACGGGTACGTGACGAGCGGCGGTACCGAGGCGAATATCCAGGCCCTCCGGATTGCTCGCAACCGGGCGTCGACCGACGCGCCGAACGTGGTCGCGCCGACGAGCGCCCACTTCAGTTTCCGGAAGGCAGCGAACCTCCTGGACGTCGAGTATCGCACGGCGCCGACGACTGACCACCGGGCCGACCCCGACGCGATGGCCGCCCTCGTCGACGACGAGACAGTCTGTGTCGTGGGTGTCGCCGGCTCGACCGAGTATGGCGCGGTCGACCCGATCCCGGCGCTCGCCGACCTCGCAGCCGACGTCGGTGCGCTGTTCCACGTCGACGCCGCCTGGGGCGGGTTTTACCTGCCGTTCACGGACCACGCGTGGGGATTCGCCGACGCCGCCGTGGACACGCTGACGATCGACCCACACAAGGCTGGTCAGTCGGCGGTTCCCGCCGGTGGGCTGTTGGCACGGACGCCGGCCCTCCTCGACGAGCTGGCGATCGACACCCCCTACCTGGAGTCGACGTCCCAGGTGACGCTGACGGGCACCCGGAGCGGCGCTGGCGTGGCGAGCGCCGCCGCTGCCCTGGCAGAGCTGTGGCCGACTGGCTACCGCGAGGAGTACGACCGGGCAATGGCCAACGCGGCGTGGCTGGCCGACCAGCTCGCCGACCGGGGCCACGACGTCTACGGGCCCGAACTCCCACTGGTCGCTGCCGACCTCTCGGTGCCGATGACCGGTGAATTACGGGAGCGCGGCTGGCGGGTCTCGAAGACCGGCGCCGGGGAGTTGCGCGTGGTCTGCATGCCCCACGTGACCCGCTCGATGCTCCGCTCGTTCGTCGCCGATCTCGACTGGTACTGAGCGCCCGGGTGATCCGTTCCGACGAGGCCGCGTCCAGGGATCCGGGAGCCACCCCAAATCGGCGGGCTTTTGGCCTGCATGCGGGAAACGAACAGCCATGGGCCACGAGGACTTTCCCACTGACAACCCCGCAGTGGTGACGGTCGGGCTGCTGTACGCGAACGGGCCGATGCACATCGGCCACCTCCGGGGATACGTCACGGGTGACGTGTTTGCCCGCGCGTTACGAACACTCGGGCAGGAGACCGCGTTCGTCTGCGCCTCGGACATGCACGGCACGCCGGTCGCCGTCAACGCCGAACAGGAGGACACGGATCCAGAGGCCTACGCGCTCGAGTGGCACGAGCGCAACGCACAGACCTACCCGAAGTACAACATCGAGTTCGACTACTACGGCCACACGCGCGAGGATACCAACTGGGACCTCTCGCAGGCGTTCGTGCGGGCGTGGGAGGACGGCGGGCACGTGATCGACAAGGAGATCAAAGTCGCCTGGGATCCCGAGCAGGACCAGCCCCTCCCGGACCGCTACGTCGAGGGGACGTGTCCGTACTGTGGTGCGCACGCCCGCGGCGACGAGTGTGACGAAGGGTGCCAGCGCCACCTCGAACCCGGCGAGATCGAAGAACCGGTCAGTACGATCACGGGGAATCCCGCCGAATACCGGACGCGCGAGCACAAGTTCCTGCGGCTCTCGGATTTCCAGGACTATCTCCACGAGTTCATCGATCGGCTGGAGGGGACCGAGAACGCCCGGAACCAGCCACGCGAGTGGATCGAGGGGGATCTCGAGGACCTCTGTATCACGCGCGACATGGACTGGGGCATTCCATACCCCGACGACGAGGCGGGGCGAGTGCTCTACGTCTGGGTCGACGCCCCCATCGAGTACGTCTCCGCGACGAAGGCTTACAGCGAGACTGGCGAGACCGACTTCGACTGGGCGGAGGCCTGGCGCGATGGCGACGGGGAGATCGTCCACGTCATCGGCAAGGACATCATCCAGCACCACACGGTCTTCTGGCCGGCCATGCTCCGCGGTGCCGGCTACAACGAACCCCGCGCCGTGGCCGCGACGGGGTTCGTCACGCTCGATGGAAAGGGCCTCTCGACCAGCCGCAACCGCGCTATTTGGGCCGACGAATACCTCGACGCGGGCTTCCATCCGGACCTGATGCGCTACTACGTCACGACGGCCGGCGGCACCCAGCAGGACGTCGACTTCTCCTGGGACCGGTTCGCCGAGCGTGTCAACACCGAACTCGTCGGCGACATCGGCAACTTCGTCTACCGCTCACTCCTGTTCGCCCACCGCTCGTACGACGGGACCCCGGACACCGAGATCAGTGCGGAGATCACCGAGCGGATCGAGGAGGCGATCGACCGGTATCGGCAGGCCGTCAACGACTATTCCGTTCGACAACTCGGTGACGTCACCCTGGACCTCGCTCACTTCGGGAACGAGTACATCCAGCGCCACGAGCCCTGGAACTTGATCGACGAGGATCCGGACGCGGCTGCGCAGGTCATCCGCGACTGCGTGCAACTGTCAAAGGCGATCGCGATCCTGTTCGAACCGGTCGCGCCGGAAAAGGCGGCCGCCCTCTGGGGCCAGCTCGACGAGGACGGGACGGTACACGAGGCGACTCTCGACGAGACACTGGCGGCCCCACCGGCGTCGTTCGGCGCCCCGAGTGAGTTGTTCGCGGGCGTCGAGGACGAACGGGTGGCCGAACTCAACCAGGCCTTGGCGGAGAAAATCGAGGCGGCCGACGAGTCAGCCACCGACGAACCCACCGCCGACGACGGCGCGATCGAACCCATCGAATCGGAGCGGGTGAGCTTCGAGGACTTCCAGGCCCTGGACATCCGCGTCGGCCGGATCGAGGTCGCCGAGCCGATCACCGAGTCCGATGAGCTGGTCCGCATGGAGGTCGACCTCGGCACCGAGACGCGCCAGATCGTCGCGGGCATCCAGCACCTGCACGACGTGGACGACCTTCCGGGGACGCGCGTCGTGGTGCTGGCGAACTTGGAACCCGCGGAGCTGTTCGGCTACGAGTCCAATGGGATGGTGCTGGCGGCCGGGGAGGCGGCCGACTTGCTCACGACCCACGCGGACGCCGACGCCGGGACACGGGTGCGGTGACCGACGGGGCGGTCCCAGCCTTCTTGGCCGCTGGCCCATTCCGGGCGAGTATGGGATCCGAGAGCGACTCGACCGACGAGGACAGCGAGTGGCGGTTCTCGCTGTCGGACCTCGAGGCCGACGACGAGTCGGGCAACGTCGCGGGCTCCCTCGGCCCCGCGGGGGAGATCACACCGGGCGACATCAGTCCCGAGCACGCGCTGTTCGTTGCACTCGGCGTTCTCGCCGCGGGGCTCGTCGTCTTCGGATTCGTCTTGGCGCTCATTTGAGCCCCGAAGGATTATCCTGTCGGCCACCCAAACGGTGGGCATGGTCGACGTTTTCGGGCTCTTCACGGCGAGTCTGCCCACGCTGTTGCTACTCGCCGGCGCGGCCGCGATCATCGCGGAGGCGTTCATCCCGGGGGCACACTTCTTCGTCGTCGGCGTGGCGCTGTTCGTGGCGGGTCTGGTCGGGCTGGTCCTCCCGTCTGGCCTCGGCGTTATCAACGTGCTCATCCTGACCGCCGTCGTCCTCGTGACGTCAATCGCGACGCTGTATGCCTACTGGGAGCTCGATATGTATGGCGGGCCGGGCGAGGGCCGCACTCGGGCGTCGAGTGACCTCCGGGGGAAGACCGGCCGGGTGACCGAACGGGTCACGCCCACGGAGGGTGAGGTGAAGCTGGAAAGCGGTGGGTTCAACCCGTACTACCGGGCACGGAGTGTCGACGGCGAAATCCCCGTCGGCGAGGAGGTGATGGTGATCGATCCCGGCGGCGGCAACGTCATCACTGTCGAGGTGGTGGGTGCCCTCGACGACGAAATCGACCGCGAACTGGCGAAGGGACGGACTGAGACGGAGCAGGAGTCCGAAGTCAATACCTGACGGCCCGACGGCGCGTCGCTGTTCGGCTGCACCAAGGCTTTTGCATCGTCGGTCCCAACCTGACGTGATATGCTTTCCGCAGTCGTCCTACAGACAGGGGGTGCCCTGCCGGTCGTTGCGGTCATCTTGTTGCTCATCGCCGTCGTCACCGCCTACAAGAGTATCGTCATCGTCGACGCGTACGACAAGGAGGCCTACACCCGGTTCGGGAAGTACCAGGGCCTGTTGGAACCGGGGGCGAACTTCGTCCTGCCGTTCGTCACCAAGACCTACCGATTCGACATGCGGACGCAGACCCTCGACGTCCCCCGCCAGGAAGCCATCACGCGGGACAACTCGCCGGTCACGGCCGATGCCGTCGTCTACATCAAAGTGATGGACGCCGAGAAGGCGTTCCTTGAGGTCGACGACTACAAACGGGCCGTCTCGAATCTCGCACAGACGACCCTCCGGGCCGTCCTCGGTGACATGGAGCTCGACGACACGCTGAACAAGCGCCAGCAGATCAACGCCAAGATCCGCAAGGAGCTCGACGAGCCGACCGACGAGTGGGGCATCCGCGTCGAGAGCGTCGAGGTCCGCGAGGTCAACCCCTCGAAGGACGTCCAGCAGGCGATGGAACAGCAGACCTCCGCCGAGCGGAAGCGCCGCGCGATGATCCTCGAGGCACAGGGCGAACGCCGGAGCGCCATCGAGAAGGCCGAGGGTGACAAGCAGTCGAACATCATCCGCGCGCAGGGTGAAAAGCAGAGCCAGATCCTCGAGGCCCAGGGTGACGCCATCTCGACAGTTCTTCGGGCGAAGTCTGCCGAATCGATGGGGGAGCGGGCGATCATCGAGCGGGGCATGGAGTCACTCGAATCCATCGGGACCAGCGAGTCGACGACGTTCGTCATGCCCCAGGAGCTGACGTCGCTGA
>CAYLJD010000039.1:0-20137 GCA_964383875.1 uncultured Halobacteriales archaeon | reverse complement strand
ACACGTCGTGGTTCGCGACGGGGACGCGCATGTTCCTGTACTTCACCGCGATCGTCATTGGGCTCGACACGATCGGGATCGACGTCGAAATCCTGTACGTCTTCGCCAACGCCTTCGCGTGGGGACTTGCCGCCGCCGTCGCTATCGGTGTCGGTGTCTCCGTCGGGTGGGGCGCCCACACGTACGTCGAAGAGAACGTCGGTCGCTGGATGGGGCGAGCGTCGGCGGGTACGCCGGCGCCGCCGACCACGGCCCGAGCCGACGGTGGCGAAGACGGGGCCGACGACTGAGGCGATCGTCGGTCACCCGAGCTGAGAGGCGGTGGCCATGGGGAGTCGCAAGCGAATCGAAGCGGAGCATTCAGGGCGGCAACCCCATTGGCGCCTGGCCGCTGAACTCCGCTCGTGTCTCTTCACTCCCGGCATTCGTTCATCGACGATGCGCGCACGGACGGTCGAGACGTTGGCCGACGACGGAGACGCGACGAACAGCTCGACATCACTCCGCTGATTCGCCCACGTCCCGCGTCACCTTCGCGAACCCGCGGTGAGTGCCGTCCGCGTCGTAGACGGCGGTAATGACGACGTCGGCCTCGAATGTCGTCCCGTTCTTCTTTTGGCGGGGCCCGACGTGCTCGACCCGACCCTCCGCCAGGGCCCGTTCCAACAGCCGCTCAGGGAGGTTCTCCGCACGCTGTGTCTCGGTGTAGAACGTGCTGACGTGACTCCCGAGGATCTCGTCGCGGGTGTAGCCCTTGAGCCGTTCGGCACCCTGGTTCCAGGAGATGATGTACCCGTCCGGGTCGAGCAGGAAGATGGCGTAATCCTCGACGGATTCGATGAACAACTCAAAATGCTCGCGCTCCTCCCGGAGGGCGCGGTCCTGGGCCTCCGTGTCTGCCAGATCCCGCAGGAGACAGATCATCGTTCCCTCCTCCGAATACGTGAGCGCGTGGTTGACGAGGATCCGGTCCCCGTCCTTGCGCTGGTAGACAGTGTCGCCAGTCCAGTGACCCTCCACAGGCACCGCGTCGAGAATTTCCTCGTAGATCCGCTGGACCTGCTCCTCGGGGTAGACGATCTCCCAGAACGCGCCAATCAGCTCGTCGACGTCGTACCCGACGATATCGGTGTAGGCCTCGTTCACGTAGATGAACTCGCCATCCTCGTCGAGCAGGGCGATACCCTCCCGGGAGTTGTCCATCGCGTCGAAGGCCCGCTGGACGAGCCGCTGGGCTCTGGCGTGTTGGACAGCGTTCGTAATTCGATTGGCCAGAAGGGCATACTGGTCCGACCCGGCCTCTTTCTGGAGGTAATCCGTGACGCCGGCCGAGATAGCGTCGCTGGCGACCTCCTCCGAGCCTTTGCCAGTGAAGAGAATGAACGGGAGGTCGTCGTGCAGTTCACGGACGGCGCGGAGGAACTCGATGCCGTTCCGGCCCGGCATGTCGAAGTCGCTGACGACGCAGTCGACGTCGGCGACAAGATCGTTGTCGAGGGCATCGTCGGCGTCGGTCGCCGTGGTGACCTCGAGTGCGTCGTCGGCGCGCTCCAAGAACGTGGCTGCCAACTCGAGGAACTCCGGCTCGTCGTCGACGTGGAGGACGTGGATGTCCTCAGTCGTGACTGTCATCCGTTGGATCCCAGATGCTGGAGGTTGCGTCTCTGTGACATTAATAGTATTCACTGTCTATGCAAGTATTCAATAATGCTATGGATATATTGTACCTATTTATAGGCGTATTTACGCTCGGTTTGATCGGGGGTCGCCCCGGTAAACAGTCGAATAGACGAGATTCGTGCCTCGGTAAGTACTCAGAAACGGTTCGTCCGCACGCTCGACGCGATCGATCACGTCCGCAATCTGGATCGGTTCCATGTGGCGGCTATCGACTGAACCACGATACGCGTTCTGCTGGGGCAGTCAGGTCGCCGACGGAGACCCTCGATGCGGCGATCCCAAGACTGCTCCGGCGGCGGTCACCGCGCTCGTCCCGACCGAACCTCCGATTGACACCGATCCGCGAACGCACGTGCACAGGACGGACCCGCTCGATCCCCAACCGGTGGGTGTCGGCCGCGACTCCTCCACACGGGATTCGTCATCACGCGCCCACGAGGCCAACCACCTCCAATGACACACACGTTCACGTCGGTTCACACACCGTCGCCGATTGCCTACCCGATCAAAACGGGACGAAACCGGCCAGTCACTGCAGGGTCGACCAAGCGATGCTTACCGGCGCGAGCCCCACTCGTGGACGTCACCCTACCCGAAAAATCCGTCTGCTTACCGAATCACAGCCGCCAGAAATTCGAAACAAAATCCAGAATTCGCGGATTACCGATTGTGGGCATTTCCCCAACAGCGAGCTTAAATTCGGTATTTTACGGATACCTATGGGCGTATAATTTGTACGGGTGACCGCATGGTTAGTGACAATCATGGCCGAACGACCGACCAGGAGCGTGGATTATCCGAGTGGTCCCGTCGAAGCATTATCAAAGCTGCTGGCGCCGGAACTGGACTGGCCGCCATCGGGGGCTTGACCCTGACAGGCGCGGGGCAAGAAGACGGCGAGACGCCCCCACCCGACGACGGGGGCCAGACGCCCACTGAGCCCCAGACCGACCATTTCGTCGCCGATATCGTCGATCCAGTCTTCGGATACCCACTAGCAGAAGGCGAAACGGGTGACGTGGCGATCGACCACGTCGTCGACGTGACGGTCGAAGAAGGAACAGGCGCGCACGAGAACTTCCCGGAGGTTTCCGACGAGGTAGCGTCGGGGGAGATGATGGAGGATCAGGCCGAGTTCATCTTCGACCCGGTTGGCCACCACGTCGAACCGGATTCGCTCGTCCACTTCAACACGGTCGCTGGCCTCCATACGGTCACGGCGTTCCACGACAAGTTCGTCGAACCGCAACTCGACATCCCAACCCGGGTTCCTGAAGGTGTCCCGGGGTTCACCTCGCCGCCACTGATGCCCGGCGAATCCTGGGTCTACGAGTTCACGGAGAAAGGCGTGTACGACTACCTGTGTCTCCCTCACCTGGGACTGGGAATGGTCGGGCGCATCGTCGTCTTCGACCCCGACGAGGACGACATCGAGTCCGACCAGTTCGCCGCCCCCACGGCCGGTGAGCTGCCTCCCAACGTCGAACGGGTGCTCGGTGCCGCAGAACTCGAGCCAGCCAACATCGTCGAGGCCGGCTCGGTTGCCTGGGCCGATTTGACACTCGCGGAACCCGACACGTCAACCCCAACCCCGACAGCAACGCCCGAGACAGGTACGGCAACCGAATCCAACGAGAGCTCGTAGGGGCATCGCGACCGACACCATTCAATTTCCGCCTTTTTCCACCGACGGGACGAGTACAATCACCCAGTCAGCAGACGCTGTTGTGTCGCGATACCCGCAGTCGGTAGAGATGGCCGATGGCGATACCGGACCTCCAGGCTCGCGGCGAACGCGACGCGGCCCGACCCGCGGTGGCAACTACCCGTGGACGACCTGAAGAGCAGCACACAGCAGGTCGGAAGCTATGTCGCGGTGTTGAGACTCCATCTGTGCGAATTCCGGCGAATCGCCAGCAACGTATTTCCCCGCTGGCGCCCTCTAGAGTTCCGGAGGCAATCCTGATGAGCCAATACATCGATGGGTACGTGCTGCCGGTCCCGACCGACAAGATCGACGAGTACCGAGACATGGCGGCGGAGGCGGGGGAGAGTTGGATCAGGCACGGCGCGCTGCAGTACGTGGAGTGTCTCGGCGACGACCTCGATCCGGACATGGGCGACGTCGAGATAACAACGTTCCCCGACCTCGTGGCCGCAGACGAGGATGAGAGCGTGATATTCGCGTTCGTCGTCTACGAGTCCCGCACTCACCGTGACGAGGTCAACGCGGCCGTGATGGCGGAGATGGAGGCGATGGCGGACACGGACGAGATCGAGATGCCGTTCGACGTCGCCCGGATGGCCTATGGCGGCTTCGAGACACTCGTCGAGTATTACGCCGCATCGTCGGACGAAGAGCCAATCGGGACGACCGGGTAGTGTTCGGGTATGATCCCAACGATGACAGTGCTCGATTATTTTCAATCAGCGAGAGAAAATCACGCCACTCCACGGGCACTCATGAGGGTGGGGTGTCTGTCAAATTCCTCGTGAATTCGGTACGTACGCTCGGACTCAATGCCGAAGCCATTCCAGGCAACCTGGACCAAAGACTCCGAACTGTCACGTTCGGCACGGATCGCGTACTTCAGCGAATCCCTGTCTAAGTACAGCCGCGCATTCGAGAGAAGCCCCTAGACACCGATTCGATATGGATCGGGCCGAGGCTATCCTTAGCAATTACGTTGGCTGCGGGGCTCGGGCACGATCAGGAGACCGACCGACATGGTCGTCAGAAGGCGAGCGAGTACGCGCCCACCTCAGAGAACGACCGACACAATAAACAGCACCACGAAGATCAGCACGAACAGCCTGGCGACACCCATCGAGATTCCGGCGATCCCTCTGAACCCGGCGATGGCGGCCACGAGCGCGAAGACCGCGAACACGACCGCCCACCAGAGGAATTCTCCTGAAAACAGCTGGAGCAGCACTGTTGACCCGTAGAGACTCTCGAGTACGTACATCCTGTTACCCCGACCTCGTCCCCCTCGTCATTGGCCCGGAGGCTGGGCCGACTCACCCTCGATGCCGGGCTGGTTGATGATTGCGAGCTCCTCGCCGGTGTCGACCTCGTCTGCTTCCCACCCGAGCTCCACGACGAACGACCGCCCCTCGTCGTTGCTAAACCACGAGCTGTCCGTCCCCGTCTCCATGCGAATCTGGAATTCGTCGGGTGGGTGGATAGTCGCGCTCTCGTCCCCCACAACGAACGTCATCTTGTTGCCGGATCGGAGTCCGTCGGCGAGCTTCTGGAAGTACGCGGCGATCTCCTCGCGCGTTTGTTTCTGCTCAAGTTCGAAGTCGTGCATCTCTCAAACCTATTGGGTGTCACACGTCTTTGTTATGGGCCCAGTAGCCCCGAGTCTGGAAAGTAGGATCGGTGTTCCAGAAACCCCCGCCACGTCCGGGTGCGGGTTACCCTCTCGGATGTGGCTGAGGAGACGGTGAGTCGCCGCTCCTGCTCGAAATTGGGTCGGGATTTTCGGTGACTGTCTCGACCATACCAATCATTGGGACGAGGCTTTCTTGGGGTCCTGGCGAGCGTAGACGAGGCCAATTCGCACGCTACTGTTATCCGATCGACACAGACAGCTGTCGTCCTGGCTCGCATTCTACACGGAGTGGGCGGCGGCGCGATCCCCCCTCAACGCGACAGAAACCGTCGCATAATATGCCCAAGGCGACGGCGGCGATCACCGTCACCGATCAGTAATCGGACAATTGGACTGTGAGAGTCGACCCTGTCGTTCGATCCGAGGGCGGATTCGTCGTCGTTCGCCGGTTGTTGACGCCTTCCCTCAGTCCGACTTGTCCCGGGAGATTCAACAGCGAGATGTGTGAATATTTGGTCCGCCTCCGCGTTGAGTTGGACCGTCCCCCTCGACTGGTTGTAGTCAATGACGTTAGCACCGTCTAACTTCGGTAGGTGATTCTGGTAGAGGCACACATAGACCCGCTTTCTTTCGCTGGAGTTGATCGCGGCGACTGGCTTGTCGTTCTCAATGCTCGCGATGTGTTCGGCGAGGGCACCTAGAGTCGCATTCGGCCCGTTCTCGGCCAAGTATCGGAGGACCCAGCGTCGGCGTTGATTGCTTAACAACCCAAAGACAACGTCCTTCGGAAGCTGGTCAACTTCATCGGGAGTCCCCGGCGTCATCGCAGCAGTTGGTCCGCCACGTTCCGATGGGCCGTCG
This sequence comes from uncultured Halobacteriales archaeon, assembly GCA_964383875.1. GTDB lineage: Archaea > Halobacteriota > Halobacteria > Halobacteriales > Haloarculaceae > CAYLJD01. The sequence goes on along the minus strand of CAYLJD010000039.1, from coordinate 14,258 downwards.
GTGGTCGGTGATTGCTTTTCCGCGTCCGTAAGCGCTGGTGGACTCGCCATTAGTTGTCGCCTGCCGTTAGGAGAGTCATGGGTTCTGTTCACCAACTCACGCCTTCGAGGATTTGGTTCAGGTCTGCAGCGATGTCATCAACGTGGTTCGACTCAGCGTCGTAGCGAATGAGTCCGGCCTCCTCTATCCGTGGTAAGTGGTTGTGATGGAGCTCGATCACTGCGCGATCGACTCCATCGTTAACGGAGTTACCGCCCGCCTCGCGTTCAGCGACTAACTCCGCCAACTCTCTGAGGGTCAGTGGTGACTCACTGTTCGCCAGTACACCGAGAATAATCCGCCTCGTTTCCGACGATATCAATCTGTAACGCTCATTTTGGGTTGGTACCGATGTCTCCTCCCGCGTTCCGGTCAAACTTGTTGATGATGTCATTGTCCCATCCATTGGAACCCTCCCCGTCTTTGGGGGATGATTTCTAGGTAAACCCCTGGCCCCCTAAAAATGGTTGCTATGATATTAGCCCGCTAGTCGAGCCACTGTGCGTGGAATGGTATCCAATTTATTATGAGTTTGGTGGTACTCCCCGGCCAGTAATAATTACTCACTTCGTTCCGCTAGCGGAGGATTGATGGTGATGGCTATCGAGGGCAGGTGCATGGCTTCGAACTCATTAACCGACACTCAGCGGGAAACTCTACAATTGTTCGAGGAGGCGGGGACCCCCCGGTCGACCAACGAGGTCGCAGCGCAGCTTGATCTGGGCCGCCGGAGTGCCTACGGTCGCCTCGAACGACTCGTTGATCGTGGCGTACTCGAGACGAAGAAAGTCGGACCATCAGCTCGAGTCTGGTGGCGTCCACCCCGTCCATGGTTGACCACGTCGACGAACGACGACGATTTGCGACGACGCCAAACTGACGAGGATATGCTGTTCAAAATGCTGGTCGACGCGGTCGAAGAATATGCCATCTTCCTCTTGGACGAGGATGGCAACGTTCGGACCTGGAACCAGGGTGCCCGGCAGATGAAGGGGTACGATGCGGACGACATCGTCGGGGACCACTTCTCCACCTTCTACACCGACGATGATCGAGCAGCGGGCGTTCCGGAGCGAAACCTCGTCGACGCCACGGAGCACGGCGATACGGAGGATGAGGGCTGGCGGGTCCGCAAAGACGGCTCGCGGTTCTGGGCCAACGTCACCATCACCGCCATCTGGGACGAGCAGGGGGAGCTTCGCGGGTTTACGAAGGTGACCCGCGACCAGACCGAGCGGCGGGAGCGAGAGCAGGCTCTGAGGGAGGAACGGGACCTCGTCGACCGGGTCTTCGAGACGACCCCGGTCGGCCTGGGCGTCCTCTCCCGGGACGGGGTCGAGCGGGTCAACGCCCGCGCAGCAGAGATTTACGAAGCGTCGGGCGACAATGTTGACGACTACGTCGTCGGTGAACCGGAGGTCTTCAATCCCCAGGGAAAGCCCGTCCCACCCGCGGAGCGACCCAACGCCCGCGTATTCGCGACCGGCGAACCCGTCACCGGGTGGGAGTGCCAGCTCGAGGGACGGGACGGCCGACGGCGGTGGCTCTCAGTGAGCGCTGCACCGCTGGGCAACCAACCGGACAACGTCGACCGGGTGGTCGTCGCGACCCAGGATGTAACACACTACAAGAAGCAAGCCCGACGACTCGAGCGTCAGCGCGACGAGATCGAGAGCGAACTCGACGAGGTACTGGAGCGGGTAGAGGACGCCTTCTGTGCTCTGGACGAAGAATTCCGATTTACCTACGTGAATGAGTGGGCGACAGAAATCCTCCAGGTTCGGTCTGGGGAGCTCCTCGGCATGTGCATCTGGGATGTGTATCCGGAAGCGACGGAGACGCCAGTATGGGACGGCCTCCATGAGGCGATCGAGACACAGGAGACAAGGGAGTTCGAGGTCTACAGCGAGGAGATCGAGCGTTGGTTAGAGGCGAGGGTTTACCCTTCGGAGACGGGTCTTTCGGTATACTTCCGCGACGTCACCGAGCGCAAACAAACCGAGAGTGCACTCCGCAGAAGTGAAGAGCGATTTCGGTCGTTGATGGAACACGCTCCCTTTAGCATACAGATATTCGACAGCGATGGGCGCCCAATCGAAACAAATCTAGCGTGGGAACAGTTGTGGGACGCCCCCAGGGAGAAACTCGGCGATTACAACATCCTGCAGGACGAACAGTTAAAGGCCGCGGGGCTGCTCCCCCACATCCGAGACGCGTTCGATGGCGGTGTCGTCGAGCTTCCGAGCATCCATTACGATCCGGCCGAGATCGGTAAACAGGGCCAGTCACGCTGGATCGAAGGCTACGTCTATCCGTTGACATCCGGAGAGGAAGAGACGTCGGAAATTGCCCTCGTGCACAACGATATCACAGAGCGAAAGGAGCGCGACCGCGAACTCAAACGGTACAAAAACATCGTCGATACCGTCGATGACGGCATCTACGTCGTCGACCCCGATGGCTACCTGACGATGGCCAACGATGGGTTCGCGGAGCTGACGGGCTATTCCGCCGAGCGACTCGTGGGCATGCACGCTTCCGACCTCGTCGACGAGGAGACCGTCGAACAGGCCCGCACCTACGAGCAAGAATTGGTCGCCGGCGAGCGGGAGACAGCCCGGTTCGAGGCCGATGTCTTCACGGCTGAAGGGGAAACGGTCAGGGCCGAGGGCATGTTCTCCATCATCGACAGCCCCGACGGCGGCCAAAAGCGGGTCGGCGTCGTCCGCGATGTCTCCGAGCGAGTCGCACGGGAACGGCAACTTGAGATGTACGAAACGGTCGTGTCGACAATCGACGATGGCATCTACGTGCTCGACGAAGAGTTCCACTTCACCTGGGTCAACGAGGCCTACGCAGAGATGACGGGGTACGACCGGGAGGAACTCATCGGCACGCACTGCTCGCTCGTCGTCGACGATGCGGTGGCCGAAGAATCCGCCGAGTGGTTGCAAGAGATCGCCAACGGCGAGGCGAGTGGTGCGACGCTCGAGGCCGATCTCCTCCGCGCCGATGGCACCAGTCTCCGAGCCGAGAGCAGTTTCACTGTCCTCCCTGGAGATGACTTGGACGTGGACTGGAAGGTAGGGGTCGTTCGGGATGTCTCGGAACGAGTCGCGCGGGAGCACGAACTGGAACGCCAGCGGGAACGGTTGGCTGCGCTGAATGACATGAACCGGGTCGTGAGGGGCCTTACCGAAGCCGTAATCGAGCAATCGACACGGACCGAAATCGAGCAGACCGTCTGTGATGGGCTCACGGCCTCCGACTCGATCCAGTTCGCCTGGATTGGCGACGTCGACGGTGGGGCGATGACCGTCCGTCCACGGGCGGAAGCAAGCATCGAGGACTCCCTGGATGGGGAAAGTGTACCCTTCGACATCGACGAACCCGGACGCTCGGATCTTATCGGAAGAGCGGTGAAAACCCGCGAGCGTCAGGTGGTAAAAGACCTTGCCGACAGCGAGGAGCACGGTAGGCTGATGGACTACGCCAACGATCAGGGATTCCGTTCGGCGGCTGTGATCCCAATCACCCACGAAGGAGCGATCTACGGCGTACTCAACGTCTTCGCTAACAGCCAGGGCGCGTTCACCGGTAGAATGGGTGACGCCATCGATCACCTGGGCGATCACATCGGCCACGCCATCTCGGCTCTCGACCAACAACGAGCACTCACGAGCGACGAGGTCGTCGAGATGGAGTTCCGCGTCCCCGACGTATTCGGCACGTTCGACGTTCCCTCGGCTGATGGACGCATCACGTTCGACCGTGCAGTCCCGGTTGGCGACGGAGTCTATCTCGAGTATGGAATCGCCACCCCCGAAATGCTGGAGGTTTTCGAGTCGCTCGTCGAGAACCTCCCGCACTGGGAATCAGTGCAGTTCTTAGCATCGGTCTCCGGCGAAGAAGGGTCCCGTTTCGAGCTTCGGCTCACAGAGCCACCACTGCTCTCGTCCCTGACGGCGATTGGCGGCTACGTCGACCGGTTAGTCCTTGAGGGTGGTGACTTCCTTGTTCGCCTCCACGCGGCGCCAAGTGCCGATCTACGTCGGGTCACAGAGGTGATGGAGGATGAGTACCCGACGGCGGAGATGCTCTCCCGACGTCAGGTGACCCGGAACTATCCAGAGATTAACCCACCGTCACATGTACTCGTTGAGGAACTTACGGACCGCCAGCGAACAGCTCTCGAAGTGGCGTTTTTCTCGGGATATTTTGAATCACCTCGCCCGGTTTCGGGAGATCAACTGGCAGAAACCATCGGCATCGCCGGGCCGACGTTCCACCAACACCTCAGAAACGCTCAAAAGACAGTTCTGGAGCACGTCCTCGAGTCCTGACGGCACTGTTACATTAATCTGAGAGGCGTCCTGATGATATTTTTTGAATTCTGCTCTGCCTCGGACTCCGTCAGGAAAACAAGGAAAGGTCGAGTTCGTGGTCACTACGCCGCTGTAGTTCTCGCGGAACGCAAACTCTTTTGGTCCGCACGAAACGCGTCTCGGTTTCAGAATCCTCGCTTTGAACCTGCCCCTGTTTGAGTGGTTCAACAAGGTCGCGTTCGGGAGTCGGACTGTCAGTGGGCTGTGTATACCGCGATAGGGGTCTCTGGAGGGTATGGGGTTGGAAGCCATCGCCTCCCCCGGGGAATTATTCGAAGTGCGCCATGCGATCCTCGGACCGTGGGATGCTGGTCCTGGCCGGCACCAAGCTGCTGGGAACCAAATCCCACCTGGCCAACCTCACTCGGAGAAGAGGCACCTCTCGGATCGTGATCGGTTATCACAATCAAATCATCGTCCGGGAGCTCAGCCAGGCGGCCACGCACAGCCGCGTCAAACCACCCAATGGGAGGGAGGACGTAAGCCCGCTACCTCCTGGCTCCTCCAAAAATAACCATAGCTGAACCCGTCCGCCGTTGAGAGACAATCCTGTATCACCGAGCTCTGGTGGGTAGCCTTTCGTCTGAGTCGTTCGCTTCACCGCATATCGGCAGAGCGGAGCGGTTGCCCCGCCTAGGGGTCTAACGAACGATCCGAATATCGGGTCACTCCCAGTCGATATCCTCCGAGCGATCGGTATCTCGAAGGATGAACGGGCCGATCGCGAGCGTCCGCTTCGCGATGGTCCCGATACGGAGGACGTAGGCCGCAAGCAGGAAGAACGGGACGAGCGCGACAGTCACCCCTGCTGCAACGACCCACACCAAGCCACTGACGCCGAGATACGTCCCTGGAAACGAGCTCGGGGAAACGTACAACTGGATCAGGACGGTGACCGCAATGGCGGGGAGCGCCGCATAGAGCATCATCCGTGTGAGGTCGATCAGTTCCCACTGGAAGTAGAGTGTCTTGAAATGCTCTCGAGCCGGGCCGAAGAACTCGAGTCCGGCGATGATGTCGTCGATAGCCTCCGTTGCCTCTTCGTTGAGTGCCGTGTCGTGGGCCTGACGGAGGTGCTTCGCTTCGTAAATCTTCCACGAATAGTTGAAATCGAGCGCGGAGTAGAGCACGTCGAAGTCACCGAAGGTGGCATCCTCGAGCCCCACGCCGACAGCCGACGCGTGTTCGGTAAGCGACTCGGCAAATTCGGTCACATGTTCGCGGGCTGCGTCGTCTTCGCAGTCGGCCGCTGCCGTCTTGAGGGTCGCAGCGAAGTCTGCGACGCCGTCAACGAGCGCCGCCAGGAACGAAGAAGGGTCGGGCGGTGTCGGGGAGACCCCAAGCGACGATTCGACATCGTCACGGAACGCCATGGCACCATCCATGCGGCTGCGCTGGTCGCCGAGCGGGCCCAGTTCCTGTGAGAGGACTAATTGCGTAAACGTCGCCACAAGCGTCACGCCGGTGATGATGGCACCGATAAGCGGGGAGAAGACCCACCAGAGGGCGGTCTGGTTTTCGATGACCTCGCGCATGGGCACCACATCGAGCACACTCGTCAGGACGATCGCCGCGAACATCGAGAGCGAGAACAAAGCGGCGACACGCCATCGGTCAGCACTCAACAGGAGCCACACTCGCAATCGACCCCCGCCGATTCGACCGCCCATCGTGTCGCGTGGCGTGTCCTCACTGCCATCGGACGTCGTATCGTCGTCGCCGCCGTCAGGACGAAGTCGAGTCTGTGGCGCTTTTCCAGATGGGATAGACATGATTTCTCGGAACGGCAGGTCCCGATGCACTGCGTGAGCGGTGACGTATCCAGGTGGTCAGCGAGTAGTGACAAAAATCGCAGGGACTTTTCAGCAAATTTGGTGGTCCCTACACACGGTTTAGGAATCATACTAAAGAACTCATTTTCTATTCAGCTCTCAAGTTCCGCTTATAAGCCCGCACGGTACGCCCACGACCATTCCAAATTTTACGGTCACGTGAGTGGCGGTAGTTCCTGGCACCCAGTTAGATTGTCAGGGTGATTACGGTCAAGTATGCGACAAATGCCACACTCGCAGCCACTCGAAGTACGGCTGACACTTGTCGCCGGTCAACTGAAAGCAATAAGGCCTCATCACCCCCACTGTATTGGTGACGAGTATGTGTTTTTTGTCCAGGTGCCGTGGAACTGCCACCATCTCGCTTCCGTCGAATTCGGTCACTTCGTCTGTCCCCGAGACACCCCAGTACTCAGAGCCGTTCACGCAACGACAGTGAACGATGCCTCCGGTACTTTCCTCGTCAGAAGAGAACACTGACCGGTTGACACTGATGGGCCAGTCCCGGAGTGCGTGGTGAAGCGGAGGCGCGGATTCCTCGGAAATGACGGATCAATCGACGGATTGGAAGAAGTCGGCGTCGCCGGTCGTGCGAATCTCGAGAATCAACGACGGTCCGCCGACTTGATCACCAGTTTCTCCAGCTGCGTAGTACTCCACCGTCGTGTTCACGCGCGTCGTCCCGTCAATCGTGGCCGTGACGTGATACGTTCCCGGCGATTCGACGATCGAAATCGTCTCGCTGCTCCCCGCCGCAACGGTTCGAGTCGTCGTTCCATTTGCGACATGGATCGAAACATCGTGGCGCTGATTGTCCTCGTTGTCGATTCGTACCTCACCGGCACGTGTGTCCGAGTCCCCGAACAATCCCAGACACCCAGCGGACGAGATGAGAATCACTGCGAGCAATCCGGAAGCGACGATATGCAGAAAGCGGGACCGTCGTTCCATACCGGATTTATTCTTCCGTATCTGTATATGGTTTTTGTTGGGGAAGACGCCGCCAAAATCGGGTAACGCAGCGCGCGGTGACGCGGCCGTCCCCCTACAGACTGAGCTCCCTGGAGACCCACTCGCTAATCGTCCGGATAAACGCGCGTTCGCAACTCGGTCCGGGGTAACGGTGTTCAAGACGTCCCCACTGACGCTACGGCTCGTGGCAGCACGCTCTTTGCACCACAGTATTTACGAGCCGAGCGACTCAATTCCATCGCGAGGAGGACAAAGAGCCTGCACTGCCGATATCGCTCGCGGCTCTTCGTTGGCGGTCCAGAAGTCATCGTCACGCACGACAGTTCTTGATTGGGTAGCCAGCACTCTACGAGGTTGATGGTCTGTATCTTCCGCAACGCTCGACCTCGCAACGAGCGATGCAGAGGCCGTGTACTGACCGCCGAGAATTCGACCAGTACAACGAGGTGGTCCGCTGGGCGTGCGAGAGACAGGGCGCACACTCGGAACCCATCGACATACCGGGGATGATGTACACAGTCAGCCCAGTCGTACCGTTAATGAACGGGCCGCTTGAAGCCGTGCTATGCCCTCCCCGAACAGACGGACGTTTTTGGCAACGCTCGGAACCGGAACCCTCGTCAGTCTCTCTGGGTGTGCATCTTCCGTCGGTCAATCGCGCCCCGCAGGAAGTCTTCGCTTCGTAAATAATCACAATCTCCCGCATTCGATACGGATTGAGGTTACTGGTGTCGGAGCGACCCCTGGTGAGGAACCGGGGGAGGTTCGAGGTGACGTGATCGCTCCACCAATGCAACGACACCTGACCGCATCGACAACCGTCGGACCGGAAGACAGCGAGACGTACGAGAACATCTTTACCGAGCCAGTGTGGTATGGCGTCCAGTTTCTCCTTGATGGTGCGGTCCCCGACGATAATGCAGGCACGACGGTATTCAATCCCGCCGATGCCGATGGGGGGACCTGGGAGATTCTTACCGGGAAAATCTACGAGTCTGGTGAGTTCTCGTGGGTCATTAGCACGACTGAGAATGCAGGGGAATTTGATCGGTAATTTTCGACAAGACCAATCCTTTTCCAAATCAGGATCCGAACTCCTCGACCCCACGCTGCTCGGTCTCGGCCGGCATCACGACCTCCGGTCGATCGTTTCCCGGGTTGTTGACGGCCGTCGAAACGGCATACGCCTCCATGTCGTCACCGGAGTAGGGAACACAGAGCGACTGGGCCGCATCCGGATCAGCGTCCAACCACCGAAACTCCTCCCCAACTGGTAATACCACGGGCATCCGGTCGTGGATCGGCGCCAAGACGTCGTTGGGCTCCGTCGTCAGGATCGTCACCGTCTCCAGGGTCTCGCCGTTGTTTGCACACCGGTTCCAGAGTCCGGCCATCGCGAACGGCTCGTTGGCCGCGAGGTGAATGCGGTAGGGTTGCTTACTCCCACGAGCCCCCTGCCACTCGTAGAACCCATCCGCCAGCACCAGACACCGGCACTCGGCGAAGGCGTCCCGGAACATCGGCGTCTCGGCGACCGTCTCCGAGCGGACGTTGATCGGCCGCGGAACGTCAGCCGCCGGATCGTCCGCCCAGCTCGGCAGGAGGCCCCACTCCTGCTCGACGATCTCGTCGGCGTCAGGGTTGCGAATGGTCGCGAGGTTCTGCCGCGGCGAAATGTTGTACCGGGGCTCGTAGTCGAACGCGATCGCGGCGTCGAAGCGATCCGCGAGTTCCTCCGGCGCGATGTAGAGGGAGGTCCGGCCGCACATGGGTCGACGTATTTGCCGGAGGTGGATAGGTTCTCGCCCTGGATCACAGCCTGAGCGTCACACCCCTGCAACCGCGGGAGCATACTTGTCCGACAAGTCGTCGTAGGGCACGGCGGCATAACAGCAAATCGCGTGGGGAGTCAATACCGTCCGACGTTTCGTCAGTGATGCTCAATGCACGACCTTCCGCTGCCCCCAACGATGTCCATACACACGAGAATCCTCCTTCCCTACCCAGGACCCTCCGCGGCCATCCGCTTCCGCATGACCCGGAAAATGTTGGCGTGGATCAATCCCCCCACCACGAACGCCAGGACCAGCTCCCACACGGAAATCTGGCCGGTGTGGTAGAACCGGTAACTGGCGTAGGTCGTCAGCGGCAGATACAACACCAGACTTGTCACGACGCCCGGCGAGTACGAATCCGAGACGGTGTAGGTGAGGTGGAACCAGGCGTTGTGGAGATTTCCCATGATGCCGAGGAAGGGAATCACGAGCAGCGCCCCGCCCCAGTTGCTACCGATGAGCGCCATGATTGTGAAGGGAACCCAGCCGCCAAGGACGTTGATCTTCGCCGATGTCGACCAGTCCAGAGGGAAGTCGTCGTCCCCGGATTTCCAGACCTCGCGGTTCCACCAGGTCTTGAACCCACCGGGATAGCCGTACTCCTCGAACTGGTGCAGCATCAATACCGGAATGTGCACCCAGAAGACCCAGTCGCCAGTGGCGAACACCCAGCCCCGGTTGAGATAGATACCCACCGTCAGCACCGCGGCCCCCAGCAAACCGACGTATGGCCAGTGTCTGAGTGTGACGTCCATGGCCAACCGTGTTTGCGTGTCGGCCCGGCGGCTTATACGTACTGCTCGACCGGGGACGACTCTCGGTTTCACGATGACCGAGCAAGCCGACGGCCCCGAACGAATTCGTTCCCGTCTCACCGGCCGGGCGATGTCACGTACGTGGGCCGGATTTCGGGTGGCGGCACACCCCGTTCCGGAACGGATCCGCCGCGATATCAAGCCGACCCACGAAATCCGGACCCTCGGACTGGGTGTCGTTCACCCAGAGATCGCCACCGTAGCGGTCGTTCAGTGACTGCACGAGGTATCACCCGATCCCGATGGGTGCGAGCCTGTTCTCGCTTCTCCCGAAAATCACCTCCGTGCGTTCGTCGGGGCCGTGGTCGGCGACCCGGATCCGGACCTGCGCCGTTCGTTCGTCTGCCCCGACCGTGACGGTCGGGGTGTCCGTGTCGGTGTGCAGGATCGCCTGCGGCAACAGTTCCGGACGACACACTCGAGCAGCTCGTTCCCCGCTCCCCGCGGCCGCAGCACGGATCTCACGAATGTAACCACCGATGGCCGTGGTCCCGTCGTTCCCGGCTGGAGACGCCCGGAAGAGGAACGGTCGCGTCTCGCCGTCCGCCGCCCAGATACGCGGGTGGCCTAGTAGTACCCCTCGTCCCCGGCGTCGACCTGATGGATGCGCCACTCGCCTTCGAGCCACCGGAAGTGAAACAGCACCTCCAGCGTCACGTCGCCGGCCTCCGGCACGACGCGAACCACGTCCACGTCCACACCGGTGTTGGGGACCGACGTGTCCCCGGCGTCCTCGGGCGTGTACCTGATTGACAACTGCCGGATGGCGTAGTCCCACCCGTCCTGTTCGACTTTCCGAGCGGCCGTCCGTACCCCCCTTCCATCCGGCACGATGGCGCTCTCCGCGATGAGATCCGTGGCGGCCTCAACGTCCCCCTCGAGGATGGCCCCGTAGAACTCGCGCACGACGTCCTTGGCGGCTTCCGGGTCGGCCGCCGGCGCCTCGTCGTCCTCCTGGCACCCGGCCACGGCCGGCAACCCGGCCCCACAGATTGCTCCCAGCACTGTCCGGCGCGCGTACCGTCGATCCATACCGGAGGGGAATCATATGGGCGAATATAAATCCTGCTTGATTTGTTCGGCGGTCGCACCTTCGGGAGTAGGGTCTCGCCATCAGTGCCGACGTCCAGGCGGTGCTTGCGTCCAATTCCAGGCGGTGAGCGGCGGAGTCCGGCCCCGGGGGTCAACGACCGACCGCCGCCGGGAAACGGCCTGGCTTCGTCGCACTGCCATCGAGTGACGAGTTGACGCGGACGTATCGCCGACGGTTTTTGGCACACAGTTTGAATCGTCGATAATCGTCGTGTCGATTCCGTCAAGCAGTATCGACCGAGGGGGAAGGGTCCCGTTCCCCTCAACCGAGTGATCCCAGTCACAGTCGTCGGCCCGCGGCGCAATGACGTCAGCCGCCTCGAGAGAGGCGGATCGCCGGGGCAGACTCGCGATGTTCGGTTGCGAGGGCTCTCGCATTCCACTGTCAGTGCTGGGTTGCTCGCCATTCGATATCGATTCGTCCATTTGGGTAACTACAGACGTTCGCGGAACGGTCCCGTCCACCCAGTCCTGACCCAATGGTGGCCCCCTCCCGTGCCCACGTCTAGCGTCTCGAATTACGCCGGCTCGACAACCTCCGCCTCGTGGGTGAGACACTCGGGGCACATGATCAGATCGTCGTTCTTCGCCGATTCAAACCGTTCGGCGCAGTTCTGGCATTCGAATTGGTGCGTCTCGATGCCCTCGTTGTGGGAGGCTGGAAGTATCTCCTTGAGTGTCTGGAGCGCACTCATGAAACTCACTCCACCGCCGGTTTGGCCGTGGAACTGAAAAGACCTGTGGGAGTTTTAGCAGATTATATCGCGGAAATTGGCGTCTTCTCGCGTCAGTCGCTGGGCGTTTCGACATTCGTATGAAATGGTCCTGGTATTTCTGGCGATGGGCAACACGCCCGCCGCAGCCGCCCCGACGCCACCACGGAGCGGAGTGCCGTCCGGTAAGCGGATTTGCCGACCGTCGCCCGTTCAGGGTCGATGGTTACGAGTTGCTCCCTGCCGTCCCGTGTCACGTTGCCCGGGGCACGAGATCGTCGACCACCCACTCGAGCAACACTCGCTGATTGTCGGGAGTAAACGCCATGGCCTGCGAAAGGACGGTGATCCGGGTCACCCCAGCGGCAGACAGCCGACCGACCTGTTCCTCGACGGCCGCGACGTCGCCGGTCACAGTCCCGTCCTCAACCGCGACGGGCAGCTCGGTGATCGTCGCTTCGATCTCGGGGTCGCCGTCCCGGTCGAAATCCCGCCAGGCCGTCCGCAGGCGGTCGGCACCGGTCGAGACGACATCCGGATCACCCGTGAAGATCGTCCAGCCGTCACCGTACTCGGCGGCGCGACGGAACGCCGGGCCGGAGTTACCACCCACGAGGATCGGCGGGCCCCCATTCTGGACCGGCCGCGGGTGAAACCCGGCTTGCTGGAACGAGTGGACCCGTCCATCGAAGGCGAAGGCGGCCTCGTCGCCGGCACGGTCGAGTATCTCCAGGAAGTCGTCGGTCCACGCCCCGCGCTCCGCGAACGGGACATCCAGGAGCTCGAACTCGGTCTCCATCCACCCGGCCCCGACACCAAATGCGGTGCGGCCCCCGGTGAGGTTGTCCAGCGTCAGCACGTGCTTGACGAGCGTGACGGGGTGGCGGTACGGCGCGACGGCCACGTTGGTGGCGAGCGTGAGCTCCTCGGTCTCTGCGGCGACGTAGGCCAGGGACTGGAACGTATCATAGACGATCGTGTCCTGTTGCATCGGCGACTCGCCGGTCTCCGAGAATGGATAGGTCTGGGGGACTTCGGCCGGGATCGCCACGTGGTCACCGACGCTGATGACGTCGACACCGACCGACTCGGCGACGGTTGCGAGCGACGCGAAGTTCTCCGGCGAGGCGAGGTCGCTGATGGTGACGAGAAAGACGCCAACATCGATGTCTCGTGACATAGTCCCGCGTGTCAGCCGACCCTGATGAAGGTACTGACCTCCGTCCGAACGGCCCCCATGGGTCTGCAAATGTTCCTTTCGATCCGTTGGTCCGTGGCCTTGCACGCTTTGGAACCGAAGCCGTCTCGTCGGTGAGCGGTCTCAACGCCGTTGGCCATCGTCTGCGACCCGATGTGCGGGGATAGACCACGACCTGCAACAACGCGCTGCGTTTGCGAGCTCCTCGTCTACCCACACTTTGTATTCGAAACTGCAGCCCCACGATAGCTGAATGTTTGAAAGGGGAACCCGGTTGAAGAAGGAACCCGTATAGCTAGACAATGAGTCAGCGCCGAAGCCACATCACTATCCAGGGGATGCGTTGTGCGGACTGTGCGCAAACCATCTCCGACGCCGTCAGCGCACTCGACGGCGTCTCGGCGGCGAATATCAATTTTGCCACCGACGAGGGGTCGGTCGAATACGACCCCGATGAAGTCTCGCTCGGTGAGATATACGACTCGATCGAACAGACAGGCTACTCGCCAGTGACCGACTCGGTCACGATCGCGGTCACCGACATGACGTGTGCGAACTGCGCGGAGACGATTCAGGACGCACTCGAACGAACCCCAGGCGTCGTCGCTGCCGACGCCAATTTCGCGACCGACGAGGCACAGGTCACGTACAACCCGGCCGAGGCGAATTTTGAAGACGTGTACGAAGCCGTTGGAGACGCTGGCTATTCGCCTGTCCGAACGGACGCCGAGGCCGACGAGGGCTCAGACGGCGACGCCCGAGAGACCGCCCGCCAGGCGGAGATTCGTCGGCACCTCCGGTTGACCCTGTTCGGCGCCGTCCTGTCCCTGCCCCTCTTGGTGTTCATGGCCGACCATCTGCTGGCCCTCGGGCTCATCGGCGACGAGATCGTCGGCCTGCCGTCCGGGTGGGTCGCGTTCGCGCTGGCGACGCCCGTCCAGCTAGTCCTCGGCCGGCCGTTCTACGAGAACGCCTACACGGCGCTCGTCACGAACCGCCGGGCCAATATGGACGTGCTGATCGCGCTGGGCTCGACGACCGCGTACGTCTACTCCGTGGCAGTCTTGCTCGGAGTGATCGCTGGCGGCCTGTACTTCGACACGGCGGCGTTCATCCTCGTGTTCATCACGCTCGGCAACTACCTCGAGGCCCGCTCGAAGGGCCAGGCTGGGGAGGCGCTCCGGAGCCTCTTGGAGATGGAGGCGGATACCGCCACGGTCGTCGACGAGGACGGCACCGAGAACACGATTCCACTCGAAGACGTCAACGTAGGCGACCGGATGAAGGTCCGTCCCGGCGAGCAGATCCCGACTGACGGCGTGGTCGTCGACGGCCAGTCGGCAGTCGACGAGTCGATGGTGACCGGCGAGTCCGTCC